>NZ_BAAHYK010000015.1:0-126689 GCF_054657595.1 Desulfocicer niacini | reverse complement strand
CGGGGGAGGGGCTCTGCTGAGGTAGACTTGAAGGCTACCTTTTCATATAAAAAAACTGTAATAAATTATAGGGATTAAAAATCATGAAAAAAGTATTTTGCACATGTATGCTTTTGGTATCATTATTGTTCTCTCCATCACTGTGGGCTGCGGAAAAATTAACCCTCATGTTGGACTGGTTTCCCAATGTGGATCATCTGCCCATTTATGTAGCCCAGGAATTGGGTTATTTTGCCGACAACGGCATTGATGTGGAAATCATTACGCCTTCTGAAACCGCCGATGCCCTGAAACTGGCAGCCTCGGGCAATGTGGATATGGCCGTTTCCTATCAGCCCCAGACCATTATTGCCGCAAGCCAGGGACTTCCAGTCAAGGCTGTGGCTCCTCTGGTGGCACATCCTCTGACCACCCTGCTGTTTCTGGATGGCAAAGGCATAAAAACCCCCGCCGACCTCTCCGGTAAGAAAATTGGCTACACGGTTCCCGGGCTCATGGATGTACTCTTAAAGGCCTTTGCAGACATTAACCAGGTGAAGGATTACACCTCCATAAATGTGGGATTCACCATTTTGCCTGCCCTTGTTTCCAACCAGGTGGATGCTGTCATGGGTCCCTTTAAAACCTATGAAACCGTGGGCATGGCTCAGCAGGGGTATACCGCCGGATTTTTTGAACTGGAAAAATGGGGTATTCCGGATTATGAAGAGCTGATTTTTGTGTGTGGTCCCAGGGCTCTGACGGATAAATCTCAGGCAATTCATGGATTTGTAAAGGCCGTGGATAAGGCCCAGGCCTATACAAGAGATAATGCAGAAAAAGCCCTGGTCCTGTATCTTACTGCGGTGCCCCAGGCCGATAAAACCATGGAAACCGAAGCCTTTGAACTCACCCGTCCTTATTTTGCCGACAGCTCAGACCATGATGCTGCAAAATGGCAGACGTTTGCTGATTTTGCCTTGACCCATGGACTCATCACCAATAAAGTTGATGCGAACAGCTTGATCCACATCTGGAAATAAATATTTGGCTTGATCCCAACATGGGCCATTTGGGGGAGGAGTGACCCCGTTGACCCAACAATTATGACGAGTGACCCATGTTGTGCCCAAGCCCCAGAATTTACATTGGCAGCCCTGATTTTTATATCTGGAACAAGGAAAACGATCATGATGATAAATCCATCCAGCATCTGGAATGATGTTGAAACCATAAGAAAAGAAAGTCCCCTGATTCATAATATCACCAATTATGTGGTGATGAACAACACAGCCAATGCCCTGCTGGCCCTGGGGGCCTCCCCGGTCATGGCCCATGCTGAAGCTGAAGTGACAGATATGGCAGGTATTGCCGGTGCCCTGGTCATCAACATCGGCACTTTGAGTGATCCCTGGACCAGGGCCATGTTCATGGCTGCTTCCCGGGCAAAGGAATTGAATATCCCCATTGTGCTGGACCCGGTGGGGGTGGGAGCCACGACCTATCGGACCCAGACGGCCATGGAACTTATGCACACCGCATGCCCCACCATCATCAGGGGAAATGGTTCTGAGATCATGGTCCTGTGTGAACAGGATGTGGTCACCAAAGGCGTAGACACCACCACGGCATCGAACCAGGCTATTGATTCAGCCATGGCCCTGAGCCGGGAACTGGGTGCTGTGGTGTGTATCACAGGAGAAACGGATTATATTATATCCGGCGAATCTCTGATTTCCGTTAAAAACGGACATTACATGATGCCACGGGTCACCGGTCTTGGTTGCACGGCCACGGCCCTTTGCGGGGCCTTTGCTGCTGTAAACCCCGATCCGGCCTTGGCTACAGCACATGCCATGGCTGTGATGGGAATTGCCGGAGAAATGGCTGCCGAAACCGCCAAGGGACCGGCCAGCCTTCAGGTTAATTTCATTGATGCCCTTTATCAATTGTCAGAAATCGATATCCAGGCCTTTTTCAAGGCGTAAGGGGGACAAGAAACATGGCCCAGCAAACCATGAATACGTATCATAGAGTTTTGACCATAGCCGGTTCGGACAGCGGTGGTGGTGCAGGTATACAGGCAGATATTAAAACCTTTTCAGCTCTTGGCTGTTTTGGTATGTCCGTTATTACAGCCCTCACTGCCCAGAATACCAGGGTGGTTACGGATATTTTGCCCGTACCGCCGGCCTTTATCGCAGCCCAGATGGATGCCGTGCTGGAAGATATCGGCGTGGATGCAGTAAAGATAGGCATGCTCCATTCCCCGGAGGTCATTGAAACCGTGGCACAAAAACTTGTTCAGTGGAAATGCCCCAATGTGGTAGTGGACCCGGTGATGGTGTCCAAAAGCGGTGATAAACTTCTCCGGGAAGATGCGGTGAAAGCGCTGAAACAGACCCTGATTCCCCTGGCCACCCTGATCACCCCCAATCTGCCGGAAGCATCGGTGCTGCTGGATCGACCCGTTGAAACAGCCGGAGAGATGTCCCGGGCAGCCCAGGATCTAGCAGAACTTGGATGTGCCAATGTGATGGTCAAAGGCGGTCACCTCACCGGAGAAGACAGTGGAGATCTTCTGTTTGATAAACAGAGTCAGGCCATGATTAATCTTCCCGGGGAGCGCATTGATACTAAAAATTCCCACGGCACCGGTTGTACGCTGTCTTCGGCCATTACCGCCAATCTTGCCCGGGGTATGGCCCTGGAACCGGCGGTGAAAATGGCCAAGGTTTATATTACCCACGCCCTGAGGGCCGGGGCCGAATATCACACAGGCAAAGGCCATGGTCCGGTGCATCATTTTTATAAATTCTGGTCTTGACATTGTAGTTTGTTGGTGGGATCACCTTCGCTTACCATCTGCTCCAGAATTGATTTTTCCTTTTCCAGGGGAAGTCGTCCGGTCATGCTTGCCTTTCCCACCATGGTACCATGCTGATTGGTGAAAACGGCCTCAGCTTCTGCCCGGCCGTTTTCCTGGATGTCGGTGATGGTGACACGGCATTGCACTGTGTCATCAAAATACACCGGACCCAGAAATTTAAAGTTCATCCCTGTGGCCAGCCATCCCACCTGTCCCCCGAACTCACAGATCATGCCACCGATGAGAAGCCCATGGCAGATGAGGCCCTTGAATCCCTTTGTATCGGTCCATCTGATATCGTAGTGCACGGGATTGTAATCCCGGGTTAGATCCCCGAATATCTTGGTTTCGGCTTTAGTGAATTTTCTTGTGTAGGTGAATTCGTCGTTTATTTTAAGTCCGTGTATTGCGCTTTTTCGCATTGGATGTGTCATGGTTTGGTAGAGTACTCCTTAACGGAAGAGACCCGAAAAAATCGGTGTAACTGATCAGTTCGTCATGTTCTTTTATCAGTCTGTCCTGAATCCGTCTGATAAAGGGATTGGGCATGAAATTATTCGCTTTCTGGACATCCTTCATATGGCCTTAAACCTGGTTTGCACTTTTTAAAAGCGTTTCTTCAAAATGGGGCCATTGTTCTGGAAAGTGTAACCTGTGAATGAATTATGCCGCTTTCTTTTGTTTGAATTACTGTGTTGCAATAACTTGGATGTATTAAGAAGTCAAGGCTGGGAAATCACAATAACACAAGCCTGACCCCGTTGGCCCCGCCAGCTATGACAAATGAACCATATTGTGACCAAACCGGGAAAATGGAAATGCGCCCCAAGGGTGGACCATATTAAAAATACCCTTCACATGGAGATCATGTCCATTTCCCGGGTCCTTGCAGATGAGATAACGCCTTTAAAAGCCTTTCATGTCAAGGGTAATTTTTCTGCCCTTTCCTTTGATCCGGACGAGAGATTGAGTCTTCTCTGGTGAAGAGGACAGCATCTTTTAACTTGTATTGTTACGCGATGATCCTGTTTTTTCATTTGTCCTGCGGAAGAAAATCAGGATTTTTGCGTTTCAGGTGCGGCTCTCCAGTGGCCAGTCTTGGTTTAGACTTATTTGATATCAATTTCGAAAAAGTCTTGACTATTCTGGAATTGATGTCAAAAATCGGGCCTGATCATAAGATGGACCATTCATCAAAATTGGCGGACCAACGGGGGTCGCCTTGTGTTGTTGTGTTTTTTGGAAGAACTTAAGAATAAAGATGATTTTAGGCAAAACGGTCAATGACGCAAGCCTGAATTCTCCCCAGGGTGGTCCATGTCGTTACCAAGGTCTAAATATTAAATCAGGGAATAAAGCACATTGAACAACACAGCACACAGCAGCACCTTTTCCGGCTTCCTAAGCGGAACGGTGGCGTTTCTCATTTGGGGACTGTGCCCTATTTACTGGAAGATGCTGGCCGAGGTGCCAGCCTTTGAAACCATCACCCACCGGGTGGTGTGGTCGTTTTTATTCCTTGTCCCCGTTATTTTCATGCAGGGGAAATGGCCTGAGTTTTTCCAGGTGATAAGAAAGCCTAAGAAAATTGCCATTCTGTGCATCACCACCCTTCTGGTGGCATCCAACTGGTTGCTTTTTATCTGGGCAGTCAATAACGATCACATCATTGAAACCAGTCTTGGTTATTACACCAATCCCATTGTTAACGTGGTGTTCGGGGTGATTGTCTTGCGGGAACGGCTCAATAAATCCCAGGGTATTGCCGTGGCTCTGGCCATGATTGGGGTGCTTTATCTTACTCTTCAATATGGGCGGTTTCCCGTCATTGCCCTGGCCCTTGCCGTTACCTTCAGTCTCTATGGCCTGCTGCGTAAAGTACTTGGTATTAATGCGGCAGTGGGGCTCTTTATTGAAACTCTGCTGTTAACCCTTCCCGGCATTGCCTATCTGGTATGGCTGGAAAGCCAGGGTACCGGTTCCTTTGGGCACCGGGGGGTCTCCATTGATCTGTTTCTCATGGGTACGGCCTTTTTAACGGCACTGCCCCTGATGTTGTTTAACATTGCCGCCAATCGTATTACCCTTATTGCCGTGGGGTTTCTCCAGTATATTGCGCCGTCCGTTACGTTGCTGTTGGCAGTATTTCTCTATCATGAGCCCATGTCCCGGCACCAGCTGGTGGCTTTTATATTTATCTGGTCGGCCCTTGGGATTTACAGTGTGGATTCCATAAAAATTTATAAAAAACAGCGTATCCCACGGAGGTAATCGCGGCCCATGTTGTGACGAGGTCCGGATTTTTATTTTACCAGGAATTGCACCCTGTCCGTTAATACTTCTTTCTTCCCAGGTGACTGCCCATGGGTTTCAGGGCGGATCATTGCCACTTCAAGCACGTGGCTTCCCGGTTTAATCTGCCAGTTAAATTGAGATTCAGTTGTTGATAAAAGCTGTCCATCCAGATACCAGGTGAGGTGATCACCGGGGGAAACACCTGTAACTCGACATGCCAGTACTTCACGATCGTCTGGGATTCGTGGGTCCATGGCCAGGTGCATGCCGTTTAATGGTTGAATAAATCTTAATTCTTCTGCATGGTGCTGTATAGATGCTTCCCATTTCGTGATGTCTTTCATTGTGGTTGTTATGGCTTGCACAGGTTCTGTTGCGGGGATGAACCATTCTGTTCTCACAGCCCTGCTGCAGCAGGCTTGCCGGAGTTTTGTACTGTGCCGGGCAGGGCGGGTGTCTTCGTTGATGATTTCCCGGCGCACAAGCCGGGGGCTCATGTAAAGGGGCCGGGTGTCTCTTAGCTGATTGAGTCGTGCAAAGATGCCTCTGAGCACAAAGGCTGGCCCCCGGGAGCCGGTCATTCCCCTGGTGGGGCTGCCATCGAGGTTCCCCATCCACACCCCCACGGTGAAATTATAATTATATCCCATGGCCCAGGCATCTCTGTAATCACTGGAGGTACCGGTTTTAACCGCAGTCTGGACGGGAAAATTTAACAGGCATCCTCCCCCGAATTCCAGTGTTCTAGCCTTGGAATCGGATAAAATGTTTCCCATGAGGGATGTCACCTCCCTGGAAAAAACCTGACGGGTGTGCGGGATTAGCTCACCTGAAATACTGCGAAGGGCAATGAATCTGCCCTGGTTGGCCAGAACTGTGTATGCCTGGACCAGTTCATACAAAGAAACCTCTCCATTGCCAAGGGCCAGGCCATCTCCGTAAAAATCAGGATGCTGGTTCAAGGTGGTAAATCCCAGTGCCCGGAGCCGGATAAGGTAGTCCTTCACCCCCACAAACTGAATGGTGCGCACCGCAGGGATGTTTAATGAATTACCAAGGGCGTTGCGAAGGGTCACCGCCCCATAGTATTGACCGCTGTAATTATGGTAGGCATGCATTCCCAGGCCCACCCTTGCGGCCAGGGGAGTGTCCTGGATCAGGGTGGCGGCGGTCCATCCTTTTTCCAGGGCCATGGCATAGACAAAGGGTTTCATGGCAGATCCGGGTTGGCGAAGGGCGGTAACGGCATTGATGGCCTGGCCATGGGGTTGTGGGCGAGCTTGCTCCGGGTATTGGGTTGTGGGAGGTTGCAGGTTTTCTTTATCACAATGGGATCGGTAAAACCCATTTCCCTGCTCCGTATCGGTATCCCCCTTGTCTGCCCCCACGGCCCAGGCCAGGATTTCACCGGTTTTATGATCCACCACCAGAGCTGCCCCATTGTGGACCTTTCTGTTCCGGTGGGATGCCAGGGCCGCATCCAGAAAGGTCTGTACCCGCTGCTGGAGGGAAGCGTCCAGGGTGGTGTGTATTTTTTTCGGATGTGTTCCATTGAATGCATCCGGATGGTTTAAAACAAAACGGATAAAGTGTGGTGCCTTGACGGATAATGCCGGGCGTTTGAGTTCAAAGGGCACTGCAGTGATTGTCTGCTGTTCGGAGGACGACAGTTGCCCCTGTTTTCTCATTTCCCAGGCCAGGGCTGCAAGGGGGGCGTTTATACGTCCTGGATGGCGGTAAAGATCATAAAAATCCGGTGCACGCACCAGAACGGCCAGGGCCATGCTTTCCTTCAGGTTAAGTGAATCCACATCCCGGTCAAAATAAAACCGAGCGGCCTGGGCAATGCCCCGACGTCGGGAGGCATAGGGTACCTGGTTGAGATAAAACCACAAAATATCCTGCTTGGCGTTGGTCTTTTCCAGTTCATGGGCTTCAAACCCTTCAATCCATCGGGACCACAGCGTCCTGGGTCTGGGATGGATCAGTCTCACCACCTGCTCTGTGATGGTGCTGGCCCCCCTGACGGCCCGTCTTGCTTTTATGTTCTGGAACAGGGCATGGAGTCGGGCCAGCCAGTCCACCCCGGAATGGTCATAAAATCGCCTGTCCTCGGAAAACACAAATGCCTGTTTTAAAAATTCGGGGATCCCATAAAGGGGTCTCTGGTCATGGGTGTTCCATGTCCCGGTATAGGTGGTGGTCAGGGGAATGCCCCGGCGATCCAGAAGCCGAGGTTTCTTAACGACCCCCGTCACACCGGACAAAGCACCGGGCAGTGGTTTCATATCCATGCGGGTTTTTACCCCCACAGCAATAATGGCTGCTGCCATGATCAACAGGACAGCAAAGATAAATATATTTTTTTCGGACATTACATGCCTCAATTGGGGGGCATTTATTGATCCACAATAAGGGTTTTTTCCACGGTCTTTCCAAAGACATCGGGATCATACATTTCCAAAATCCGGGCGGGCAGGGCAGCAAAATGTCCCCGGGCAATGGCCTGGGCCGTGTAGGAAAGCACATATCGACCCGGGGGCAGGCGATCGGCGTAATACCGCACCCCGTCATGGCCCATTTCCCGGTGATAAAAATACCATTGGGACACGCCATGGCGATCCCGGAATGCCTCGTCGTTCCATCTGGAGTTTTTTGGAGGCCATGCGTTGTCGACAGGGGTTTCGGTATCATTGGGGGGGATAATCCCTGTTTTGTCTACATCCACCATGGATGCCGTGGCCAAATCCCGGTTCACCGCTTCTAAACCGCCGGGCAGGGGATCATCCACCACCACAAAATTTCCGGCAGCCGGAAGGGATATGAACAGATCCACCCGCACCAGTTCCCCCTGAGCAATCGTAAGGGGATCGGTCAAAAGTACCCATTTCCCCTCTCGTTCCACGCTGATCTCCTTGTGGATTTCCATGCCTGAATTGATGGCCCGGGGGGATTTCTCTCGGGGAATATAATTGACTGCTGCCGTGTAATAGAGGGTTCCGGGGCCATTTTTCCGGATTACAAGGTCTGTCCTTTGTCCGGAGTTTTTTTCTGTCATGGCCGTTTCAAGGGTCACCGCCGGGGCGTTGATATCCTTGAAATAGGCTTTTCCCATCAGGGTTTCATCCATATGGGCCAGAATTTCCATGTCCGGGGTTTGATTTTCAAAGGCCCGGGCGTAGTCAATCAGACCATTGGTGCAGAAAATATTGTCCTGGGTATTGTACCAGGTGCCTGAATTCTGCCGGGTCTGGATGATGGTGCGCACAAGTTTCAGGGGCAGACCCTTTATCTCTTTTTGCCTGTTATATTTACGGGCATAGTCAATCATGGCAGATAAAACAGCTCCCTGGGTCCGGGCCGATGATTCCAGGAGCAGATCACTGGCCTTGTCCAGGGTTTCATTGAATTTGAGTTTCCCGGCACTTTGCACGGATTGGGCTGATATTGTTTCCCAGGTAAGCTGGGCAATGGGTTCCCCCCCTGCCACCTGGGTGGCGGCCATGAGAAACTGGGCCTTGCCAAAAAGGCTCATGGATTTAACATGGGGTTCATATCGCTGGATGTCCGTCAATGTGAGTTTTCCCTCCCGGGCCAGGGCAGACAGGGCAACGGCCCGCACCGTGGCCGCCATTCCCCTGGAATAGAAATCAGGAACTATATTCTGCCTTAAAAGGGTTAACAGATAGTCCTGGAGATGGGCTTCCACTGCTTGCGGGGCTTGATGTCCCCGTTCCTTGAGCCAGCTGAATGCCAGGGCCGTGTATGCGGACAGGTAAGGGCTCACCCGGTTATTCTCGGGTTTAAAATAGGCCATGCCGCCGTTGGGGGCCTGGAAGGAAGGTGCCTGTTTCAGCACCTTGTCCACCACTTTTCCGACATCCTCCCATGTCAGTCGTTGTTTCAGGCGATTTTCAAGGGCCTTGTAATGGCTGGCCATGACGGCCCGGGTGAGTTTTTGTTCCCAGCAGGTGTAAGCGTAATCCCTCATATAGGTAAACGCCCCGTCAACATTGTCAAGCAGGGTGGGGGAAAGAATCAGCCGGGTGTTTCCGGTGCCGGGTTCCATGTTTTCCGGATACTGGATGGGTATGGTGGCAGGATTGTTGTCCATGACCATGCCGTGGCTGGCACTGGTGGTGTGATTTTGTCTGGGGATGACCTTCAACTTGTGGATGGTGCCGTCTGCATCCACAGCATCCCGGGCGGTTGCCTTGAATGTCAGGGAACCCGGCAAAACGTTTTCCACCGGAAGGTAGACAATTTTACGTTTATATGGTGGCAGGAGAATGGTTTCAGTCTTGGTGTCTTTGAGTGTATAATCGAGATCACCAGCACCAACACTGTTGTTGTTTCCGCTGGGGTGACCATCTGCCGTATTGCCATCACGGTTCACGGAGATGACAATCACAAGATCCCGGGCCTCCGGGGTACGGTTCATGATGCTGAACCCTGCCTGGAAGGTATCCCCGGCCGTGACCTGGTTGGGCATCACCGGTCGCACCTCTGTGGGACGGTTCACTTTGAACCGACCTTCCCCCAGACCCATGATGTCATCCGGGGTGACAGCCATGGCAAATATACGCCAACCGGTGAGGTTGTCCGGCACGGTGAAGGTGGCCCGGGCATGGCCTTTGTCATCGGCCATGAGACTGGGGTTCCAATAGCTCACAAATTTAAAAAAGGATCGCATGTCAATGTTGCCGCCACCGTCTCCACCCACGTTGGCACCCTTTGCCTCAAACATGCGGCGGCCAACGATATTGGTTAAAAGACTGTAGTTGTTCACATCCAATCCATCCAGTGTGTAAAAGCCTTTGTGGACGTCAAAATGCTGTTTTCCTCCGGCAATGAGGTCAAACACCGCCTCGTCCAGAACGGCAACGGCAAACTCCACCGGGGTATTGGAGGTTGACTTCGGCATTTGGGCTTTGATGTCAATGGTCACGGTGTCGCCGGGTTTGTAAATTTCCAGGTCCGTGTCCACAGTAACTGTCATACCCTTGCCGGTATCAATGACCCGTGTTTTCACATAACCTGTGCGAAAGGCGGGTTTTCCCAGGTCCACCTGGTTTTCCCCCAGGGGTTTTGCAACCCGGGGAGATAGGATGGTGGCAGAAAAGAAAAATCCCGGTTGAAGCTGTGCTGTCACCGGCACTTCAATCACCTCTGTGGCGGTTTCCAGCTTTTGCATCCATTGTTTAAGTATGCCGTATCGTTCCAGGGTGATCAGGGCATGGGCCCCGGGAAAGGGATTTTTAATGAGATATCGTGCGGTTTCCCCCAGGTTTACCGTCTCTTTTTCCGGAATAATTTGTAATCGATAATCGGTGGGTTCCTGCCATACCACATGCCCCCGGCCCGTCACCCAAGTGGTGATTCCCGAAGTGTGTTTTCTTCCCCGGGTATCTATTACCGTGGCGGTAATACGATGGTCACCTGGGCTTTCCGGGGTAAATGAAAATGGCAGGGGCTCGCTGGTGGTCGTTAATTCCAAATTATGGGTGGTGACCCACTGGTGGAGATACTGGGTGAGATATGCATTGCCGGCTCCCTTGATCCGGGTGGCTTTGGTGTCCAATCGCTGTACCCGGATGTTTATTTTGGTGCCGTTGACGGGGATTCCCTGATCATCCACCACCAGGGTTTCCATGGTGGCGGCCTGGTTGGCATCATACACCCATTTCAGGCTTTTCAGGCCCACAAACCGGTCCCTTCCAAAATAAGGGGCCGTGGTGATGGCTGCCACAAATTTACCCCGGTCATCCTGCACCGCAGTTTCCACGGTGAGATTTCCGTATGCCACATTCGACGAGTTCAGCTGGATGGTATTCTCCAGGATTCCCTGGTCGTTGAGGGTGTCTGTTTTTTCCAGAAGGGTTTCCATGTCACCGGAGCGAAATCCTCCGTTGTTTTCTTCATTGTCCTCATCTTTAAATGGCTTGTAAAATGAGAACTTCTTGGCCACTGGGTGGGGGGAATGAAATATCTTTTCTCTGAGTGCGACAAAAACCCGGGCATTGGCATCGGTGTAGGGGCCACCGGCATGGAGGCTTGCCCGGGAGGTCACAGTGAGGGTATCCCCCATTTTAAAGGCATGGCCGTTGAGTTCTGTGCTGACCTTAAACGGGGACGGGGTGAAATCGCTTACCAGCACCCGCAGTGGCATCCAGTTTTGCCTGGTAAAATTTGCGGACAGCTCAAATCTATACCAGCCCACATTGCCGTTTTCGGGTACGGTGTATTCGCCATGGATGGCACCAAACCGGGACAGGCTGATATTTTTCCTGGTGACTACTGTTTTACCTGTGGGATCAATCAGGGTAAGAGTATAATGTGATTTTGGGGGAGTGATGAATCGGGTATTGTCCTGATCCCGGACATAGATCTTGTACTGGATGGTATCTCCGGCACGGTAGATTCCCTGGGCCGTGGTGCCCCAGGCATTGAGGTGGCCGTGACGGGCCTGCATGCTGGAATCAAAGGCTTCTCCGGACACCTGCCAGGTGTCAATGCTGAACCGGTTGTTCAGGGGAAGCAGGGCCAGGTCATTATTCTGCTCCACCCGGACAAAAAGCCGCTGATCATTGCCTTCCTCCCACCAGCGGTCAAAGGTTTTTCGGTCCGGGTCCAGGGTGATAACACCTGGCAGCAGGGCAATACCGTCATCATCGGTGGTTTCCCGGGCCATGGCTTTTGTGTTGCGGGTGAGGTTTTCCATGGCATCTTTATGGATACTCACCATGGCCCCGGGTACGGGAAGACCCGTGGACAGACTTGTCACCCACACCAGTGAGTTAAAATGACCGATCTTGGCATGGACCTGCCAGGGGGTGACCTGGGCAAAGAAATGTTTTTCAGCGGAATGTTTTTTTACAGAAGGTATGGATTTACTTACCCTGCCATACACGGCACCTGTTTGCCCAGCAAGCATTTCCCGGATTCCCATGGGGGTGTGATAGGTGATGTCCCGGGCCATGAGATTATCTTTGGTGATGGTGCTTGGTGTTTCATCCGGTGATGCTGTTTTTCGGAGCGTACTACTACTACTACTATTATTATTATTATTATCAGCAGCAGCATCATCATCAGCAGCAATTGGTTTGTCCATGGATGGGGGTTTATCCATATTTATTTTTTCCGCAGTGATGGCATGGAATCTCAATTCCATGCTTTCCATGTTGGTGACAGCCATGGGCAGTCGGGAATCCAGATCCTTTTCCAGAACCCCGGTGGGATGCAGCAGCTGGTAATCGGGTTTGCGATGGTCGGTGAAAAAGATAAAATCCATGGGGGTTGGCAAATGTCTGCCAAAGGCATCCCGGATGCCCTTTGCCGTCTCTTTAAGATGGTAGTGCTGCCATGGGGTAAGATTATCCGGTAATGAAATGGCGTAGTACGCATTGTCATGGTGGTGGGTTCTCAGGAGCGCATCGCTGTAGTTGTTGGCCCAGGGGTCATAGTCTTTGCGATTTCCGGCCAGATCCGGGGTTATAATGACCTGGTCCCGGATCTCCTGGAAGGCCACCGGGGCTGTGAACAATAGCTCTGTGTATGCGTCAGGGTTGGCAAGGGGATGGATGTCCGGTGTGGGTGTGTTCTTGGGATGGGGCAATGCTGTATATTTTTGAAACTGATCCGGGGAAATGATAATAGGATCCTTTTTCCCGAGGGTATAGCACCGCAGGCCCAGGAATTTAAATTCTGGAAAGGTGTGAAATTTCACCACCACTCTTTTTTCAGTGCCCTGCTCCGGTCCCTGGGTGGAGACAATACCCGGGGATACCCCCACAACCATGGCCGTGTCCAGTGGCAGATCCTTTGCCGGGGAGATCCACCAGATACGACCGGAGGTGTTCTCCGGGTGGGGTTCCACCTGCACAGCTGACATGAATTTATCATCGGTGTGCCGGATTATTCTTACGCATGCTTTCACCGAATCCTGCGTGACGGGCAGATTAAAATGCAGACCCATGACAGGTGTGCCCGGGGAGCGCCATGTCTGGAAATCCACCCAGGTGATCCGAGGACGCTGGGTGGTGAATGTATGAATGACGGGATCTGTAAGGGAGGCACCGTCCAGGGCAGTAATGCCCGGATTCATGATAAGGGTATAACGCGTGGCGGGTTGCAGTGCCTGGGATTCATCCAGCTGAAGGGCCAGGGCCGAGGTGTCCAGCCAGCGCCATTGACCTTTTACATCAGGCGTGATGGTGACGGGGATTTCATCTTTGGAACGTTCCATGGCACCTAAAGGCACCATATCCCGGTCAAATTGAATGACAATTTGACGTAGGGACTGAACATTCTCTCCCCCGGGAGTGATGCTGGTTATCTGCAATGGAGTGGGGGGGCCGGAGGCAGAAGCAGATGTCAGGATTGTTGTCAATATTGTGATTGCCAGCAGGGTCAGGATATATTTTTTTTGCATGAAACCTCCATGGGATGTTTGGGGGCATGATATTGGCCATCCACCCCCACAGCCAGGTGCAATACAGGATTAAAAGCGTTTCGTTGCATCTGTCAGGGCAGAGCCGTTACACAGGTAATTCTGGAACTGTGGAAAAAAGACAGATCCAAATAAAAGTTTGACCTTGACAGCCATGGATTGCTTGACTAAAAAGTATCAATACAAATGAGGATTGGCTCATAAAGGATAACAACAAACGGGCTTAATCACAAGATCGGCCAATCTGGGGCTAAAGAATACCAAGCAACCATTGTAAGGGAGTCAGATTCGAATTGATTTACCATTTATCAAGTCCGGCTTGCTGCATGCTATGGATTCCGCCCCGGAAAATAAGGTAAATTAAAAATAGCCGCGTCCCTAAGGGGTCATAAATTATTTGGTTCAAGGAAAATTATTCCTCTTGTTTTTACATTTCCTGCATGTTTAAATACCAGAAATTTAAGGCCAATTACAATCAAAAAGGAGTTAAGTTATGCAGAATTTTTTGTTTGTTCTCAGTAAAGATGACAACGAAGCCGCCACAAGATGTTTTCAATTTGCAAAAATTGCTCATTCAAAGGGACATCATGTGGACATGTTTTTCATTGACGGTGGGGTTATGTGGGCCAATAAGGATAGAGATTTGAGCATCAAAACCACTACAGGAGATTGTCCGGCAGATTACCTTCCCTATCTGGTGGAACAAGAGGTTACCACGGGCATCTGTACCCCCTGCGCCAAGAATCGAAAATTGGATGAAGCGTCTTTTTTCAGCAATATGCAGCTGGATGGCGGACCGCATCTGATTGACATGGCAGCCGAGGCAAAGGTTTTTAATTTTTAATTACTCATTCCAGCCACAACCATCGCAACGCAATGTGTGCACTGAAAGAAAAAACCACCTTGTATCGGGAGCATTAACCGGCCCAAGGTGGTTTTTTATGATTTTTTATATGAAAAAGTAGGTACTGGCTACTGGGTTCTAACAGCGGCTGCTTTTTCATAATTCGTTATGTCCGTCAGGACATGGCTGTTATATGAAAATACCGACAGCAGACCTCTCGGCGGGCCATGGGACCGGCCCATTGGGAGCCAAAGGCGATCAGCTCATTTGTTTAATTAAAAAGTCCAGGAATAAATAAGGTAATGGCCGGAATATAAGTGATCAAAAGTACAATGATAATATTTGCCATGATAAAGGGCAGAATGGCCCTGCTTATTCTTTTTAAGTACAGAATGAGGACAAACGTATTGATGATGCACATACGAGCAGGGATATAGTAATGAAAACGAATTTTACCAAAAAAAAGCATATGAAGACCTCCGCTATCGAATCATTACCCAGAAGCTTGCACCAGGCGCACTTCTGAAAGATAAGGAATTGATGGATCAACGGCTGAATCAGATTCATGGTGGACGGCCTTGATTTTATAATTTTATTTTTGGGAAAATGCATATGAACAATACTATTCAGACCATCTCTCTTTTTCATCTGATGATCGCCTTTATACCCGTTGCGGTGATTCTACTGATTCTTTTTAAATGGTCTTTGGATACCCGGTCTGCCTTTTATGCCGTTTCCCGGATGCTGGGTCAGCTGTTGCTGGTGGGGTATTTTCTGACCTATATTTTTGAGTCTGACAATGCCCAGATCATCATGATTATTCTGACGGTCATGCTGCTCTCATCTAGCTGGATTGCCCTGAGAATGGTCAAGTCCCACCGGCGGACCCTGTTTCGCAACGCCTTTTTTGCCATTGCCCTGGGGGGCGGCAGTGTTTTGTTCGTCATTACCCAATGGGTGCTGAATCTTGACCCCTGGTATTTCCCCCGGTATATGGTTCCACTGGCGGGCATGATTTTTTCCAACTCCATGAACAGTGTCAGTCTTGCTGCAGAACGATTGTCTGCAGAAATGGCACGGGATGTGCCATTTCTAGAGGCCCGTAAAATTGCCTTTCAGGCAGCACTGATTCCCATTGTGAATTCCCTGTTTGCCGTGGGCCTTGTGTCCATTCCCGGCATGATGACTGGGCAGATTCTATCCGGGGTGTCTCCTCTTATTGCTGCCCGGTATCAGATCATGGTCATGTGCATGATTTTTGGTGCTGCGGGTATTTCTGCTGCCTGTTTTCTTGGTTTGGCAGGCAGTGTTATAATTGTGAATTCAAAGGATTGATGTTAGTGGTGTGGGAATGCGCCCCCCATTATCAGAGAAGCCATCACCAGATTTTATATCCCCCTTCCACCACCCCGCAAAAAACCATACCCGGCCCCGATAAAACCACCGGCAAGGTGACTGAACTGTGAAATCCTATCCACCTTCAGGGTGGAGATTATTTCACTGCCAATGTAAAGGGTGGCAATGATGATAAAGGTAAGTGGGATCTCTTTGGATCTGATATTTGAAAAAGAGCTCAAAAGAATCAGCATAAAGGCAATACCACTGCCGCCGATCAGGGCGTTGGAAAACAAAAAAGCGTTTAACAAGGCGGTGGTGATGGCGGTGATAAATATCATTTCCAGCAGGGTGCCGGATCCGTATTTTTCTTCCAGCAATGGCCCCACCAGAAGAATGATCATGAAATTTCCCACAAGATGGGACCAGCTGCCGTGGGCGGTGATGTAAGAAACGGATTTGAAATAAAAAACAGGGTTGAAAAATGACAGCCGGGCCGGGGAAGAAAAATACCCGGATAAGATCCCGGTGCTGGAAAAAACCAGAACACAGATGGAGATAATGGCATAGGTCAGAATCACCGGGGAATTGTATTTTATTTTCATCGTTGGTGGCCTTTTTCTGTGGGTGCCTGACCCGGATGAAACAGATATTCAAGGCCATTGCGCTTGATTTCATAAACCGTCTGCAATAAATCTCCTAAATTTCCTGTGGGAAATCCTTTCCGGGAAAACCACACCAGATAGTCTTCCGGCAGATCCACAAGAGGGCATCCTTTGTATTTGCCAAAGGGCATTCTGGTGGTTGACAGTTTGATGAAGCTTTCTTTGTCCGGTGTGATGACAATGCTCATTTTTAAATTCCAGTTCAGGGAATGTGTCCCACCCCAAAGTGGTCCATGTTGTGATCGAGCCCTTAAGTTGGTTAATACTTGATGTTCAAGTTATTTCCGATTTTGCAAGAACGGGGTCAGGCTTGTGTTATGGGCGTTATCGACCAAAGTCGGGGCGAATCCGAACGAGAATGCCCATAACGCAAGCCTGACCCCTCCCCGTTATATGTCAATATAACAAACCTTGATTCTCGTGACAGTTGGGAATCAATCCCGTGTATGGTATAAAAAAATGGCGCGAATAGCAAGAATATCAACTCTGTCTCTTCAATCTTGGCTTAGCTTGTTCAAATAATATCATCTGTTTTTTGCTTGCCTGTGACTATGAGAGTTGATATGGTTTTTTTATAAAATATGAACACCCCGCCGGATACCTCCTGAGTATAATGCTAAATAATGCGCTGTTTTGCAGCTGAATCAGGTTGTTATCGTGTGTAAATCAAGGGGTGAACAAAGCTTACGTCCCGGGTCAGGCTCATACCGTTAACCGGGGCAAATGCTGGTTTGCCAGATGGGAAGGTGGTTAATGGAAAAAGACTCAATTGTGTTTCAGCCCATGTCCGGAGAAAAAGAATCTCTCTCGGCGGTTCGCAAGGCCTTTCGTGTGCCTGTGGCGGATAGTGAAAATGTGCAGGTGTTTTGGAAGGAAAAACAATGCGCTGTGCTGAATATCAGCACGGGGGGAGTTAGTGTTGTTTGTGATGACGCATTTGATGTGGAATGTGATGATGTCTGTGGGGGCTGGGAATTAAAACTTGGGAATATACAATTGTATAATTTATTTGCCAGGGTGATCCATGTTTCCTCCATAGCATCGGGCCGTTTTGTTTGCGGCATACAATGGATTGACCTTGAAGAAACGCAAAAAGTCGCCATTGACGGCGCAGTAGCCTGCATGAAAGCACAGGTTCTTGGTAATAATGATCGTAATATTCCTCCCATACAAGATGTTTAAAACATGACTGAAGAAAAAAAAGATATCATGAATAGTATCCTTTCAGATGCCGATGATGCATTGGCTGACGGGAGCAAAGATTTGGATTTTTTGATTTATCAATGCGGTGACGGGGTGCAGGGTGAAGGTGCCGGACTGCCCGACACCCATGATCAAAAATCCATCAAGGTTTCCAAAGGCAATGTTTCTGTTGAAATCTGGGAGGGGCGTGCAAAAATAAAAGTCAAGGTTTCTCCGGGATTAGATACCGGGATTTCCATGGAAAAAATTGCCACCATTGCCGTGGATGCGATTCTTGAGGCATTGAAAAAGGAAACACCGTGATGATTATTACCTGTCCTAAATGTTCCAGGAAGCATCGGGTCAATCCGGAAACCATCAAAACCTATATTGATGCCGGTCGGAATATTTCCGCCACCTGCAGGGTCTGCAAATACAAATTTCCAGTGCCATTGAGTCAGCTGGGTGACCAGGCTGCCGTTAAAAGACATACCCCCGGCACAACGGCCAGAAAAATATGTGTAACCCTCAGTAAAGGTGGGGTGGGAAAAACCACCACTGCGGTGAACCTTTCGGCAGGGCTGGCACTGGCCGGTTATCGAGTTCTGCTGGTGGACACCGATACCCAGGGCCAGTCTGCATATATTCTGGGAAAAAAACCCATGGCCGGGCTTACAGAGCTTCTCACCGGGGAGCTCTCTGCAGAGGAGTGTATTATCCCTGCCCGGAATAATCTTTGGCTGTTGAGTGGCGGCAAATCCCTGGCTGGTATAAAACGCATTATTGATCGGAAGAGTTTCGGGGCGGAATGGGCATTGTCCGAGGCCATGAAATCCCAGGATGAACAATATGATTTCATCATTATGGATACTTCACCGGGGTGGGATCAGCTTATTGTAAATGTATTGTTTTATGCCACGGAGGTATTGGTGCCGGTGGCCCTGGAAGTGATGTCACTGCATGGCCTTTCCGAGTTCATGAAAAGCCTGGGAGCCATCCAGAAATATCGCAAGGAGGTGACACTGGAATACATTGTCCCCACCTTCCTGGACTCCCGCATCAAGGGACCGGAACGCCTGTACATTGAACTTAAGAAATTATACCCCGATTCCATGTGTAAGCCCATTCGTTATTGTGACAGCCTGTCCGAAGCCCCCTCCTTTGGTAAGACTATTTTTGAGTTTGCACCGGGTTCAACGGCATCGGCGGATTACAGGGATCTTGTACGGCGGGTTTCCAAGACGGAAAAGGCCTTTGCCTGAAAAATGCAATGCACCTAATAGTCACGGCATAAAACTTAAATTAATAGCATCTATGCATCGTCGAAAAACATGTCCCTGCTGATTTATCGAAAAAGCAGCAGGGGAACTGTCTCATTTAATCAGGCTTTATGGCAAAAATAGAGAAGATTGCCTTTTAATAAAATACGCAATGCGCCGGATTGATTTTAGCCCCGGCATCATCCACCGCAATATTGATCTCTTTCAGCAGATCCCTCATTTCTCTGGACCATATTTGATTATCTTGTTTCCATGCCCTCCGTAAAGAATTTGAACATTGATCAGTAATTGCTTGAATAATTTTAAATATAAATGTATACTAAATATTTTAATTTCAATGTCCCTGGCCGGTGATTCCGGCCTTTTCTATTCTTAATATAACCCACATGGCAGCAGCTACCTGCCACAACAAATATTGAAATTTCAATCATTGCAGTCTGTTCGGCTGACTTTTATATAAAGGAATACCATGTCCCAGAAAGATTCGTCCTTGATCGGATTTGACGAAATGAACCTGAGTTCCCTGCTATGCAGTACACTTCAGAAGGTAGGCTATGAAACACCCACACCCATTCAATCTCTGACCATTCCTCACATGATTCAGGGGCGGGATGTGCTGGGCCAGGCAAGAACCGGCACCGGCAAAACCGCAGCCTTTGCTTTGCCACTGCTGTCCCGTATTGATCTGGCCAGACGTTCTCCCCAGGTTCTGGTGCTCACCCCCACCCGGGAACTGGCCATCCAGGTGGCGGAATCCTTTAAAACCTATGGGGCAGGCATGAGGGGTCTTAATGTTTTGTCCATTTACGGGGGACAGAGTTATGGGATTCAGTTAACGGAATTAAAGCGTGGGGTTCATGTGGTGGTGGGAACCCCCGGCCGACTCATGGATCATCTCCAGCGTAAAACCCTTGTGTTTTCCGATCTTTTTTGTGTGGTGCTGGACGAGGCTGATGAAATGCTTCACATGGGATTCATCGAAGATGTACAGTGGATACTGGACAGGACCCCCAAAGATGCCCAGACCGCACTTTTTTCGGCCACCATGCCGGGGCCCATCCGAAAGATCGCCCAGAAATATCTTACAAAACCCGAAGAAATTCTGGTGCGCTCGGATGTGGATGTTATCAGTACCATTAACCAGCAGTTCTGGATGGTAAAAGGCGAAAGAAAAGCCAATGCCCTTATTCGGATACTGGAAGCCACATCCTTTGACGGGGTGATTGTCTTTGCCAAAACTCGAGTTGCCACGGTGGAGGTGGCCAAAATCCTTGAAGAAAAAGGATTCAAGGCAGAGGCCCTTAACGGGGATATGGCCCAGACCGCCCGGGAACGTACCATTTCCCGTTTGAAAACAGGACACATTGATATCCTGGTGGCCACGGATGTGGCGGCCCGGGGTCTGGATGTGGAGCGTATTTCCCATGTGATCAACTACGATATGCCGTCCAAGGTGGACCCTTATATTCATCGCATCGGCAGAACCGGTCGGGCCGGTCGAGCAGGAGAGGCCATTCTCTTTGTCAATCGCAACGAGCGCTGGATGATTAAAAACATTGAACGGGCCACCAAACAGAGGCTGCGTGAGATGATGCTGCCCTCCAATCGGGATATTAACGAAAAAAGGGTGCGGGACTTTAAAGAAGATATTACCCGGATTCTGACCTCGGAGGATATCAGCGTTTTTCAGGAACTTGTTGAAGCCTATGCTCTGGAGCATGAGGTGCCCGTGGCCATGGTGGCAGCAGCCCTTGGAAAAAAAGCCCATGGAGCCATGTCGTTCTTACTTCCAATACCTGCTGCCGGGGCAAAGACCCAGCGGAAAATGACCCCGGCCCGCCAGGCATCTGCTTCTGAAAAAAAGATTCTCAGGGAAAATAGATCCGGGGTGGACAACAAAGCCCGCCGGGGCAAAGTTGCTCCAGGGGCAAAAAGGGAGAACGGGAAAAATAATTTTCCAGGAAAAAATAAGGCCCAAAGTGAAAAGGCTTCTGTGCCGGAAATTAAGGATAATTCCCGGACTGAAAATAAGGGGAAACCCCAGGGAAAAGACATCGGAGCTCCGGAAAAAAAACGTATGGCCCCCCCGGAAAGGGGAATGGAACGATATCGCATTGAGGTGGGGCGACAACACGGAGTGCTGCCCCGGGACATTGTCGGTGCCATTGCCAATGAGGCCGGTCTTGAAAGCAAATATATAGGAAACATTGACATCAACCCGGAATTTTCACTGGTGGATCTTCCCACGGGAATGCCCAAAGTAGTGTTCATGGAATTGAAAAAAACCTGGGTGAAATCCCGACAGATGGCTATTTCCAAATATATGTAAGTTTTTTTGTATCTATCCCCCCCCCGATGATCTGTTTGGGTTTGAATCCGGAGCAGGTGCTTTTTGGGGGGCGTTTCTTCTTCTTCTTTTTCCTCTTCCTATCTGACAATTTATTTCCTACACATTGTGTTTGACTTGTATTATGGTGATTCCGAGTGCGTTGTCGCAATATTGGCCACTTTGGGGAGAGGGAATAGAATATATGAAAGGTTTGGTATTTACAGAATTCATTGAAATGATGGAAAATGATTTCGGGTTTGAGGTGGCAGACCGGGTAATTGAAAATTCCGACACCATCAGTAAGGGTGTTTTCACCGGGGTGGGAACCTACCCCTCCCGGGACATGGTGGCCCTTTTAACCCAACTGTCAGCGGAGACGCAAAAACCGGTCAATGATCTGCTGCTTCATTTTGGAAAACATCTGTTCAATAGTTTTTCCAGGCTTTACGCCTATCTGATAACAGATATAAAAGATACCTTCGGGCTTCTGGATAACATCGAAGATTTTATTCATGTGGAGGTGAAAAAGCTTTACCCCGATGCACAACTGCCCACCATTGATACCCGAATGGTGGAACCGGATACCATGGAATTAATTTATCGTTCCCGTCGAAAGATGGGTCATCTGGCCCATGGGCTGATGATGGGATGTGCCGCCTGTTTTGGTGAAACCATGGAAATTCAGATGGAAAATCTGGTGCCGGATGCAAGCGAAGTTAGATTTACCATAAAGAAAATGTGATATGGACCCTGAAATTTTAAAAAGAGCACTGAATCGGGAGCGAAAAGCCAGAAAAGAGGCCGAGTGCATCATCGAGCAGAAATCTCTGGAAATTTACCGGGCTAACCAGGAGTTGAGGGAATTGAATCAAAGCCTTGAACTGCGTATCCAGGAACGAACCCAGGAGATCGAAGCCTCTAAAAAAGATTTGACGCTGGCCAAGGAAGAAGCCGAAGCCGCCACCAAAGCCAAATCCCTTTTCCTTTCCACCATGAGCCATGAGATTCGAACTCCCTTAAACGGCATCATCGGTATCACCGAGCTGATGATGAAGATCAATGGAGATGAACGCCTGGAAGAGATGCTGGCCAGTATGAAATATTCGGCGGATAATCTGCTGGTCATTATCAATGATATTTTGGATTTTTCCAAGATTGAAGCCGGTAAAATCACCTTTGAGCGCATGGACTTTTCCCTTGATGCGCTGCTTGACGGACTGCGGGAGACCTTTCGGTTCCGCCAGGAAGAAAAAAATTTGGTTTTTATTGTGGAAAAGGCAGCAGGTGTGCCCCAATGGATTGCCGGGGATCGGGTGAAACTCAATCAGATGCTGATTAATCTGGTGGGTAATGCCTTTAAATTCACCTTCCAGGGTGAAATTAGGGTGCAGGTGACCCTGTTAAGCCAAAGTGCGGAGGAGTACTGCCTGCAGTTTTCCGTGAAAGATACCGGGGTGGGCATTCCTTCCTCCCACCATCATAGCATTTTTCAGAGCTTCAGCCAGGCGGAAAAAGATACGGCGCGAAAATATGGCGGCACCGGCCTGGGGCTTGCCATCACCCGTCAGCTCATAGACCTGCAGGGGGGGAGCATCGCTTTTGAGAGTGAACGCAACCAGGGCGCTCATTTTTATTTTCAACTTTCCTTTGGCCCGGGACATCCCCCGGCTGATTCAGATGACGGGAAAACCATGGTTGCAAGTCCTCTGCTCCAGGGACGACGGGTGCTGCTGGCGGAAGACAATAAAATCAATCAGTTTGTTGCCACAAAATTTTTAAAAGGTTGGGGACTTGAAGTGGACATTGCCAACACCGGTCAGGAAGCCGTGGACATGGTGGCAGACGGGTCCTATGATTTGGTGCTCATGGATCTTCAGATGCCGGTGATGGGCGGGGTTGAAGCCGCCGGAATTATCCGGCAGCTGGAACAGGATAAAGCATGTCCCCGGGGCCATCTTCCCATCATTGCCCTGACGGCCAGCGCCTTTGAAGATATTCAGCAGGAAGCTATCCAGGCTGGTATGGATGATTTCACCACCAAACCCATTCAACAAAAGGCCTTGTATACCAGGATTGAAAAATGGATATTAAAAGAATAAAAGACACCGATGATGCTTTATTGATTCGGGAAATTGTGGAGCGGCTGCCTTTGGGCATCGTCGTCATTGACCATGCCTTTAACGTCCAATATATGAATCCGCGTTTCCAGGAGATATTTGATCCATCGGTGGCACAATTGCTGCCCAATGATCGGGAAAAAACACCCAGCTGCATGGGTCATATCCTTGGATGCAGCCACAATGATTCCGGTAATGCTTCAGAGGGTATGGGGGCCTGTCGGCATTGTGAATTTCGCATTTCCATTGACATGGTTTCAGATATTGCTTCAAAGGTACGGACGGGCAGCCCGGCGGATGAATATACGGTGGTAAAGGAATTTATGATCCATGGAAAAAAGGTGTTAAAATACCTTGAAATTCATTATGTTGTTCTGGGAGGGGGCCGCCTGATGGTTCTGGTGGACGATCAGACCCAGGCGGCCCTGGCGGCAGCATCCGCAAACGCTTGACCCATCGCTAATAAAGCCCCCGATCCGGTCCGGAAAATGGGAATATGCCTGTTGTTACCAACCCCTCAGGGAATCATCAATGCTTCCTTAATT
The DNA here is from genome assembly GCF_054657595.1 of Desulfocicer niacini. Taxonomy (NCBI): domain Bacteria; kingdom Pseudomonadati; phylum Thermodesulfobacteriota; class Desulfobacteria; order Desulfobacterales; family Desulfobacteraceae; genus Desulfocicer; species Desulfocicer niacini. The sequence goes on along the minus strand of NZ_BAAHYK010000015.1, from coordinate 102,800 downwards.
TTCACTTCTGATTTAATTACTCCCTGTTCCAGCATGATCTGTTCGGTCTGCTGCCAGGCCTTTACATCGATGTGTCCGATTTCCACGGTGCGGTCCGGCCACACCAATTCCCGGGTGGATATCAGCTGTTTTTCCTGTAGATCTCTGGGGGTGTTTTTGTCATATTTTTGAAGTATGGTCAGGGCCAGGTCCTGGTTGGCGGGGTCCATGGCCATGTGCCATCCCTTTAATAGGGCTTTTCTAAATCTGGTTACGGTGTCCGGGCGTTCCTTCATCATTTTTTCCGATGTCACCACAGAGTTGGCCACAAACTGAACCCCATGATCTGCGGGATTGAAAAACCGAATATCCTCCCCTTCCTTTCTGATTTTTTCACCGATAATGATGCCCTGGGCATTTTTGTACACAGGCCAAACTTCAATTTTATCCATGTAAAAGGGCGTATAATCGTATCGGACACTTGAAAGGGTCAGTTCATTTTCCTTTATGCCCGCACGGGCAAGCATGGTTTTCATGATGGTTTCATCATTCCCCCCATAGGTGATACCCACTGTGCGGCCCCGGAGATCTTTCACCGTGTCGATGGCCGGTTTGCTGGTTTTACAGATCCATTGCAGGGGGTTGATCTGGAACAGCTGGGCAATTACCACCACAGGCGCACCCTTGGCCCGGGCCCGGATGACTTGGTCGGCGGATGCCACCCCGAATGCGGCATACCCCATTTCAAGCTCCCTGATGGCATCTCTTTCCGGCCCTCCGGCCTTGACGGTGACATTCAAGCCCTCATCGGTAAACAGGTTCTGGGCTTCGGCCAGAATATCTCCTGTGACACTGGCATTGAAAAGCCATTTCAGACGATAATTAAGGTTTTCTTCTGCCCGGGCAGGTGAAACCATGGAGCCGGCGAAAATGCTGCATGAAATAAAAAAAATGAAAAACAAATGCATGACAATTTTTTTCATGGAAGTTCCTCCTGGTCAAAAATGACCCATTTTTTGATTATTTTTTCCCCCATCCATTCCAGGGTGCCCTGATAAAGGGAAAGAAAAATGCCAATGAGAAACAGGGCAGCCAGAATCCTTGAAAGATCGCTCTGGTAAAGGGCTATGCGGATGGCATGGCCGATGCCGGCGTTGGCGGCAATGAATTCTGCCACAATGGTACCGGCCATGGCAAGCGTGGCACTGCCGGAAATAACGGTGGTGAGTTTTCGAATGTTTTCAAAGGCCCGGATTTTTATTTCCAGCTGCCAGCGCATCCTGCCCGTGACCAGATAAAAATGTTCAATGTTGGTGATTGGTTCGGACATGATGCTCACCACTGACAAAAGAAGCGGAAAATAGCAGATCATGGCGGCAATGATTAACCTTGATGTAAACCCGTCCCCCAGCAGGATAAAAATGATGGGGGCCACGGCCACAATGGGGTATGCCTGGATATTATATGCGGCCGCCTTGATGAATGATCCCAGCCAGGAGCTTTTCCGGGCAGCTGTACCAATGGAAAAAGCCATAATAATGGACAGAATCTGGCCGATCATGGCAACCCCGAGGGTATTTAAGACATCGTACAGGTAGCCATTGGCCACGGCAAGGCTTGCGGACCATATTTCCAGGGGGCCGGGAATTACATAATCAGACAGGCCCAGAATTGATTTCAGTGCCAGCAGAAAGGCAATCCCTGCACCATATACAATGAAAAATTGTGAGATTCGTCTAACAAGCATTCATTATCCCCAATAAAACGCTATCCAGTTCATGGCTGTTTATGGCATCATTGCGCTGGATATTCAATCCTTTTATCAGACTTGTCTGGGGCAGTTTGCCTGCCTTTAACAATACCAGGATCATGTCGCTGAATTTAGATACTTCCATGAGATTATGGGAGATGTACAAAAAATATTTATCTGGGAATTGTTCCTTTATTTTAAAAATAATATTTTCCTTGGAACGCTCATCCACGTTGGCAAGGCTTTCATCCATGACCAGGAGATCGAAATCCTGAAGCAGGTATCGGATCAGATTAATGCGGTTCTGCTGCCCCAGGGAGAGCTGGGAGAATTTTTGAGCCATGAACGGGGCCATGCCAAAGGTGTTCACAAGTTCCCGGCAAAGGCCGGCCATGCCGGGGGGAGTTACTTTTTCCAGGTGGCGGCCGATGGAAGACCAGCCCGGCAGCCGCTCCTGATTGTAAGTGTACAAAAAAATCGCGTTCTCTTTTTTCAGGATTTCTCCGGTATATCCGGCGATGTCACCTGTCAGAAGCTTGGCAAAGGAGGTTTTTCCCACACCGGAAGGACCAAACAGAGCATGAAACCCCGGGGTATCCAAATTCAGGGAAATATCCTTGAAAACAGGTTCTGGAGACAGTGGATAATGGTACCCGAGATGCCGGCATTGAAGGAGCATGGCTCACCGATCCTTGGGTATTTCTCGATCGTGCATGCCGATGAGATATAAAAGTCCATCCAGGCCTACACTGGAAATGGCTGTTTCTGCCTTTGCCCGGACAATGGGCTTGGCATTAAAGGCCACCCCCAGGCCTGCAATGGTGATCATGGGAAGGTCGTTGGCTCCATCCCCCACGGCAATGGTCTGTTCTATGGATATATTTTCTTTTTTGGCCAGTTGTTTCAGCAGGCAGGCCTTTTTTTCCCCGTCAATGATGTCGCCGGTTACCTCTCCTGTAACCACACCATCACGGATCACAAGCTCATTGGCATGGAGATAATCAAACCCCAGTTTTTCCTTTAAATACTTGCCCACAAAGGTGAACCCGCCGGAAAGAATGCCAAGCTTGTAGCCCAGCCCTTTCAGGGTCCGGGTGACCAGTTCCACCCCTTCAGAAAGGGGCAGGTTAGCTGCCAGGTCTTTTAAGGCCTCCTCTTTGAGGCCTTTGAGCAGCGCCACCCGCCTTTTAAAGCTTTCTTTAAAATCAATCTCCCCCCGCATGGCAGATTCCGTGATTTTTGTCACGGCATCCCCCACACCGGCAAGTTTGGCAAGCTCATCAATGACTTCGGCCTGGATCAGAGTGGAGTCCATGTCAAAAACCACAAGTTTTCTGTTTTTGCTGTAGATGTTATCTATGTGAAAGGAGATGTCTATGCCGGTCTGCTGGGAGATTTCCATGAAATCTCCCCGCATGGATTTTATGTTGGCCGGGGTGCCGCTCACTCTCAGCTGGACACTGGCCCGGGTGGGCAGATCCAGATTGTTTTTCAGGGGGATTCTGCCGGTGAGGCGGGTGATGCCGTCAATGTTGAGATCATTTTCGGCTATGACGGCGGTGACCCGGGAAATCTGAAGTGCCGTCACCTTTTTACCCAGCAGGGTGATCACCCGGCGCTCTTTACCCTGAGCCTTTACCCACCGTTCATATTCATCTTTCTCAACGGGTTTGATTTCCACTGCCAAATTTCTTTTATGCCCTTCATAAAGCATGTCTTTGAAAATGGATGAAAAATCCGCGTCAACGGGGATTTCCACAAGAATACCCAATGAGATGTGTTCATGGATTACGGATTGACCAATATCGAGCACATTGACATTGTAATGGGCCAAAATGGCGGTGAAGCATGTGTCCAGACCCTTGTTATCCTGGCCTGAGATGTTAATCAGAATGATTTTGCTCATGTTTGGTTGTCTTTTATGCCTTTCTTTTCTTTGTATGAAAAAGCGGTTAATGGGTGCTCTGAACCCTTCTCAAATTCGATTACAAACCTGGGGGTCAACCTATCATGGCAGGGCATTGGATTCAATATTTTTCAAATGGAATTAAAAAAGGTTGACAGATGGAAGAAAAACCTTTAAAACCTCTCTCATCTTGTTGAGCCCAGGTAGCTCAGTCGGTAGAGCAGGGGACTGAAAATCCCCGTGTCAGCAGTTCGATTCTGTTCCTGGGCACCACACACAAGATAAGGTTGCGGGGGCGTAGTTCAGTTTGGTTAGAACGCCTGCCTGTCACGCAGGAGGTCGCCGGTTCGAGTCCGGTCGCTCCCGCCACCATCCAAAATCAGAAAAAATAAATTTGTCCCCATCGTCTAGCCCGGTCCAGGACACCGGCCTTTCACGCCGGCGACAGGGGTTCGAATCCCCTTGGGGACGCCAAATTTATCGATATCAGGGCGGTTAACCGCCCTTTTTTTGTTCCATCGATTTTTTGTCAGCTGAGATATGTTGTCAGCTCCTGCATTGATTTAATTATATCCAAAATTCCCTCATGCATCCCTTCACCAAGTGAACTTGTACCCGGGGTTTCTTTTTCGTCGCCCGTAGCCTGTATATTGGCTTTTATTTCTTTAAGCTTCTGTGCGTATAGCTCAAATTGCAGGCGATGTTCCTCCTCCATTTCCTTGATAACACCGGCATTGATTTCTGAGATAAGTTCTTCAGCTTCAGCCAGCAATTGTCCCATATCGATGGATTTCTTGTCTGTTGTCATACCGCCTCCTTTCATTAATTTCATATGTTGACCCAACATGATTGTCCACCGGAAAATGATTCAAACCTCATAACTTACAAAGATACCGGGTTCAGAAGATGCAGGTAGCGTTCCATGATTTGACTCAATACAGGCTCAAGTTCATCGGGCTGAATGACCAGTAGATCTCCTTCTTTGGCTTTTGAAAAAATATAATCTACCGCTTTCTCAGGTCTATCTACAATTTCAATGCTTTCCTCCCGGAATCCTCCTTCAATAAGACCTTTATAAACCAACTTCGGGGTTTCACCCATGGGCCTGTTACGGGGATCAAAATCAGTCAGCATTATATAATCGTATACCAGAGCCAGGGCTTTACCAAATTCAATGATTTGTTCATCGGTGCGGCTGCCGGTTCCGTGGCATAAAGCAATCTTTCGTCCCTGGGAGAGCCGGGGTAATAATTTTGCCAAGGCACGTGCTGATTCCGGATTATGACCATAATCCACAAGGACCTTATATTTTTGGAAATCAAATAAATTCATACGACCGGGATTCTGGTTCACCGAAGGATAAAACGTCATAATCCCATTTCGAATTTGTTCAAGGGGTAGGTTCAGGCCGTGAAGGGCACCTATGGCAGCCAGGGCATTGGCGATGTTAAAGTCAATAATTCCGCCAAACGTAATGGGAATTTCTTCAAGGGCGCAGACAATGATATCCAATTCTTTTTTTCTTATGATGGCATTTCGGTTATTCACCGTAACAACGGTCCCCCCTTCTTTTGTATGCTCATTCAGCCTTGGATTATCTGGATCTAAAGAAAATAGAATGATGTTTCCTCTGGCACGCTTTAATATGCCCATGGTCATGCTGTCATCTGCATTTAAAACCGACGTCCCTGTTTTTTTAACGACTTCTACCACTGTGGACTTTACCATGCAAAGATCTTCCTGGGATTCGATCCAGTCCGTACCCAGATGGTCCTCTCCAACATTTAAGAGCACCCCTATATCAACTTCATTAACACCAAGGCCTCGTCTGGCGATGCCCCCACGGGCAACTTCCAATACAATGTGGTCCACCGTGGGTTCCCTCAAAACAATCCCGGCGCCTTCCGGACCACTGTAGTCTCCTTTCAGGATAGGTTTGCCGTCAATCGCAATACCGGTTGTACAGGCCAGGCCTACGATTTTTCCGGAATACTTCAATGTATGGGCAATCATTTTACTGGTGGTTGTTTTACCATTGGTTCCCGTCACAGCCAAAACAGGGATCTGGACATAGCCCTTCGGAAAAAGCATATCCACCAACGGTGCTGCGACATTCCTGGGCTGACCGTGGGTTGGTTCCAAATGCATTCTGAATCCAGGTGCAGCATTTATTTCAACCACTTTTATGCCGGATGGGCCGAGGGGAAGAGATATATCAACAGCTAAAGCGTCCACTCCCGCGCAATCCAGTCCGATAATCTGGGCTGCCCGTTCGGCCATCAGGCGGATATCAGGATTTACCTCATCGGTAACATCTGTGGCAGTACCCCCCTGGCTGAGATTGGCTGTGGCTTTCAGGTATACCTTCTCACCGTCCATTGGGATGGACTCGAGAGAAAGTCCTCTAAGAGACAAAAGTCTCTCGGTCATTTCATCAATTTCTATTTGTGTCAGCACTTTTTCATGTCCAAACCCCCGAAGGGGATCTGAATTAACTTTTTGAATGAGAGCTTTGATTGAAGCATTTCCATCGCCAACAATATGAGCGGGCTCTCGCTTGGCTGCTGCAATGAACTTTCCATCTATGACTAAAAGACGAAAATCACCGCCATGAACGTATTCTTCAACAATCACATCAGGATAAAAAGCAAGGGCTGCTTGAAATGCCTTTTTTAATTGATCCAAATCAGTAATATTGATTGTAGAGCCGTTGCCGTGGTTCCCTACATCCGGTTTGATAACAACCGCTGTGCCGATTTCATGGAAAGCCGCTATGGCCTCTTGCTGGGTTGAAACTATTGTGCCGTTTGGAACAGGAATTCCGGCTTTTTTTAAATGTTTCTTTACTCTTGTTTTTTCATCGGCAATCTCTACGGCAATTGCGGAAGTATTGCCGGTAATAGATGCCTGAATTCGTTTTTGGTGAGCCCCGTATCCCAATTGGATGTAGCTGGCTGTATTTAACCGGATAAAAGGAATGTCTCTTAATTTTGCTTCCTTGACAATACTCCAGGTAGTGGGTCCCATCATATCTTCTTCGCGTAGGACTTTCAGATCGGATACCAGCTGGCTGACATCGAAAGGCTTTGAACGGGCCAGGGCCTCGAATATAGAGACAGCCTCTTCGGCTGCTTTTAATCCAGCAGATTCTATTAGATAGCGGAAGACTACAATATAAATTCCCTTTTGTGATGTGCCAAGGGTTTTTCCGTACCCCACTTCCATTCCAGCCAGACATTGCAGTTCAATGGCAATATGCTCAATGATATGCCCGGCCCAAGTTCCTTTTTGAAGTCTCTGAATAAATCCACCGGGTTTCCCTATTGAGCATTCGTGGGCTTGAAGGGTTGGCATAAGTGATACCAATCGATCTGAAAACCCTAGGATTTGATCTGAAGGGCGGCTCTCATAGTCCTTAATATCTAAAACCATGAATATGGCTGAATGCCGGGTATATCGATTGGGACCCCGCAAAGCTCTTAATTCTTTTATTTCAATCATCTGTCTTCTCCGATATTTTTATATAAAACTCCACGCATATATTTGAAATGATTGGAGTTTCAAGCTTCATTGTGGCAAGATGCTAACTGCCATATATGTTATACGGATGGTATTAAAAACTGTCGTTTATTGAAATTGTACCCGTATCCATTAACCAATGAATGGATTCGCACATTTTCTACGGCAATCGGTTCACCCGGTTTTATGTCCATTATGTTGGAATGGGCAATATCACTGCCGTCAACAATGATGACCTGCCCTGTACCAATAACCTCGACGGTTCCATCTCCCTTGAGGACAACACCGGAATCTTCTCCAATACCGACACCAATACAGGTCGGATTCGTTGTAATAATCTGAACCAGTCGTCCGATACGTCCCCTTGCCATAAAATGGGTGTCAAAAATGATATTCTTCACAAAACCAAATCCGGATGTTGTAAGGACTCTTCCTTTGAATAAGCCCTCTTCGCTTTCGCCTTCATAAATCATGGTATCGGAGAATACCGCAGCTCCTGCACTGGTACCAGCGATAAGTGCCCCTAATTCAAGTCGGTTTTGAATTGCGGTAAGTACTTTTGATCCGCCCAGAATGGTTGTTAATCGTAACTGGTCACCACCGGTGAGAAAAATCAAATCGACATCTTCGAGACTTTTGGCCAGTGCCGTATCGTTTGCTTGAGCCCTTGTTTGAATAGTTAATATCACTATTTTCGATGCACCAAGGGTGGTAAATACCTGATGATAGTCCTGCCCCCGCTGCTCAGGTTCTTCACTTGCGGTGGTGATAACACCGATCTTGTAGTCGGCCTTTCCCACTTCTCGTACAACTCGTTTAAGTACAACCAACTCATTAACCTTGTCTTCATTCCCGCCTATTGCAATAAGACGTCCCAGAAAAAAATCATTTTCTGCCATGATTATTTTATCTCCGTAAGTTGTGACCAAGCCATTCCGTTACGGGCGTTTGATGCAAATTCGGATTTGGTTAAAATAATGAGTCCGACATCAACCGAATCGTCAAACAAACTCATGGCCTTTTGTGCTGCTTCGGTTGGGGACATCTTTTTTTCCAGCCAGGTGTAGACTTCTTTTGCCAGTATTTTGCGAGCAATAAATTCACCATCTCCTGTGCAGGCGACCGCTCCTGCGGGGCCGCAGAACAGGCCGCATCCTGGAAGAGGTACGTCACCCACCCGGCCAATGCCTGCTTTTTCAAGTCCCCCGGAACTCAAAGCGGCAGCAAAGGTTGTCCCATCAAAAGCCACCGCCCCCACCGTATCGCAAGAAGGGGCGTTTGAATTGCTTTGAGAAGAATTGCAATAAGGTATCATAGATATATTATGTTCTTTTGCAAACAACCGGGCACCGTTTCCCATCAAGAGGATATGGGGAGAATGAAGCAATACTCCCTGGGCTAATTCAATGGGATTTTGAATACCTTCAATACAGGCGACTGCACCAAATTTTCCGTTGCTCGTCATGCAGGATGCATCCATTTGTATTGTACAGCCATCAGCCCTGAGTTTCGATCCGCAACCGGCATTAAACCGGGGATCAATTTCTAAGTATCGTACAGCACGAACCACTGCACTTAAAGGGGCTTCACCATTTTTCATTAGATCCATCCCTACGTTTGCCGCAGAAAGCGGTCCGTCGGAATTTTGTGGGTTAGAACCAGCTCCGCCATGGGTTAAAATGGCACGTTTAAATATCCGCACTTGTCACCTCTGATTTATAATAAATATCTGGTAAATATTCGGGTTGGCATTGTAAATGTTTGGGCAGAGCTCCATATTTGCCTGGGATTGCGTAGTGACAGGCCAAAACATGTGAATATGGGGTGCTGACGGAATGTTTACATATATTGCTTTTGAATTTCAATTACATCATAGGCTTATATGTTCTACTATGCAAGAGTCTTGAGGTCTGGCCAGGTACCCTATGCAGGGGAAGATCGAAAAACTATTATGAAATGGGCATCCTTCATTTCCACTTTGCACTTTCATGGGGTGAATGGTCATCTTGTGGTGCTCTACCCTGAAAAGCGTAAAGTCCTTTTGATGTGATATGAAGGGTGTCATGAAATGTATGTAAATTATTCATTGGACAAATGGGCCCAGGGCTTTTATACTTAATTTGATTGTATTTTTGATTATATTTATAATCAAAAAAATATTGCGTTTTAATTATAATTGAAAGGGTCATAGTCGTTATGATAACGGATTTTAAAAACCAGAAGACTCCCGTTGATTTTGAGGTGGTGAAAAAAAAAATAGAAGCCTCGGGTATTCCATCCATTGGTAATGGAACCATCCGTGAAATTGTTAAAATTGCCAATGAGATTCAGCAGGCATCCGGTGAGAAATTCATTCGAATGGAGATGGGGGTTCCAGGGCTTGCGCCCCCGGAAGTCGGTATTAACGGTGAAATAGAGGCCTTGAGAAGTGGGGTTGCCGCGAAATATCCCATGCTTGAAGGAATTTTACCCCTTAAAAAAGAAGCCTCCAGATTCATAAAGATGTTCATGGATGTGGATGTGCCGGAAGCGTGCTGTATCCCCACCGTTGGCTCCATGCAAGGAGGCTATGCAAGCTTCATGATCCTTGGAAATATGGATGCCCAAAAGAATACCATCCTTTTTCTTGATCCGGGCTTTCCTGTTCAAAAACAGCAGTTGAATGTATTAGGCCAGAAGTATGAGGCCTTTGATGTCTATAACCACAGAGGAGACAGGCTTGAGGCAAAGCTTGAATCCTATCTTTCCAAGGGCAATATTGCCGGGATCATATACTCCAACCCCAACAACCCTTCCTGGATATGCTTTAACGACGATGAACTTAAAACCATTGCAAAGGTGGCAGATAAATATGATGCCATCGTGATTGAAGATCTGGCCTACTTTGCCATGGATTTCAGAAAAGACCTTTCCATGCCCGGGAAAGCTCCTTTTCAAGCCACCATTGCAAAGTATACCAAAAATTATATTCTTCTTATTTCAAGCTCCAAGGCCTTCAGCTACGCCGGACAGCGGGTGGGACTGCTTGCCATCTCCCCGGATGTTTATGCCCGGCAGTATCCATGTTTGAAAGAAAGATTTGGGTCTGACAAATTCGGATACACCTTGATTTACAAAATTCTTTATTCCTTTTCATCAGGCACTTCCCATTCCGCCCAGTATGGTCTTGCCGCCATGTTAAAGGCAGCAAATGACGGTGAATTTAATTTTGTGGAAGGTGTCAAAGTGTATGGCCAAAGGGCCATTGCCATTAAAGCCTTGTTTAAAAAGGCGGGCTTTGAAATTGTCTACAGTATGGACCTGGAAGAAGTCCTTGGCGATGGTTTTTATTTCACAGTGTCCTTTCCCGGCATGACAGGGGCGGAACTTGTGGAAAGACTTTTATACTACGGCATCAGTGCCATTGCCCTTTCCGGAACGGGAAGTGAACATGAAGGCATGCGGGTGTGTATGTCCCAGGTTGGAAAGGATGAGTTTGAGCTATTAGCGCCCAGACTTGAGCAGTTTGGCAGGGATTATCAGCAATCATAAGAAATCAAAGGATATGATTTGGCAGGCCGGAACATCGGCAGACCTAAATTATCAGCGATCATAAGGTATCAAAGGTCTTCGGTCCGGGGTGATATTTCATGGGTATGGGCTTTTATCCCGGAAGACTGCCTTGTTGTAACCTTGAAAGAAAGGTGGCAAGATTAACCTTTTGATTGATAATGCCCAGTTTTTTACGGATGTAGTTCCGGTAAGTTTCAACGCTTCGGTGGGAGATATTAAGCAATTTGGCAATCTCCTTGGAACTTAGACCTGAACGTATCATGTTACAAATTTCATTTTCCCGGGGCGTGAGCCTGGGCATTCGCCGAACCATGTTACTTCCAAAGTCTGATGTCAATTGCGTCAGCGTATCCTCCAGCAGGGTAATATATCCGATGTCAATCTGGGAACCGTTGTTTTTTAGTTTGTCCAGAAGAGGAAGGATGAACTGATCCACGTTGTCCATGACCCGCTCTTCGAGATTCTTTTTTTCCATTATAACCTGATTCATGATTTCCCGGAGAGCAATGTTTTTCTCCTTAAGGAGCTGATTCTGGTTTTTAAGCTGCTGTTCGCTCTCAAATAGTGCTTTTTCCGCATGTTTCTGCTCACTGGTACGCCCCAGTCGTTCGGCAATGGCATTGAGAAGGGAACGTTCTTCTTTTAAAAATGCACCCTCGTGGCTGTCGGGCATCTTTTCCAGATAGCAGACACTGATAACACCAATGACTTCACGGTAGGCAATAATATCTGCAGATTGTTTCCAGCAGGTATCTTGGTAATTATCTGTCTGATAAACCTTTCCCTGGATAATACACCGCGCACAGGTGATTTCCGGGTATTGCCAGGAGCAGGGGATAATCGTCATCACCTTTTGATAGATTTCTTCCAGGGAAATATCATCCTGTTCAACTATTTTGGAGATGCCGTACAGGCAGTTGATTTCCTTAATTCTTTCGTTTAACTCATGGGCCTGTTTTATGAATCTGGCTTCAGGGCTGTTATCCATGTCCTGATGTTTGGGAATCTGTTGAATAGACCCGGATACACTGTCTGGGGACAGCGGATGTTTTTGTATGTTTTTTATCATTTTTATCCCGAATATTTTCCACGACGCATTCCTGTTTTCCAGGCATCATCATATTGTTTTCAGAATCTGATTTTTAGACAAACGGGGCCAGACTTGGGTTATTAATATTAACGCAAGTCTGCCCCCCATTGCTAAGGATTTTTTATACCAGCCCCTGGTCCAGCATGGCATTTACCACTTTGACAAAACCTGCAATGTTGGCACCGGCAAAATAATTGCCGGGCTTGCCGTATTCTTCTGCGGCATCTATGCAGGAGTGATGGATACTTTTCATGATCCCCTGGAGACGGGTATCCACTTCCTTTCTTGGCCAGTTAAGGCGCATGCCGTTTTGTGACATTTCCAGACCGGAAACGGCAACCCCGCCTGCATTGGACGCTTTACCCGGGGCATAAAGGATCTGGTTGTCAAGAAAGATATCAATGGCCGCCGGCGTGGACGGCATATTTGCACCCTCTGCCACGAGGGTTACCCCGTTGCGGATGAGATTGGCGGCATCCTTGGCATTGATTTCGTTCTGGGTGGCGCTGGGAAAGGCACAGTCAGCCTTGTGGTCCCACAAGGGATTCATATCCTGAGAGCCGTCCCGCTGGGTATAAACCGCTTCGGGGTATTCATCAACATAGGCTTTGATCCGACCACGCTGGACATTTTTAAGGCGCATGATAAAACTTAGTTTTTTTCTGTCTATGCCCTGTTCATCATAGATATATCCTTCGGAATCTGACATGGTCACGACATTTCCACCCATGTCCAGAATTTTCTCCACCGTATACTGGGCAACGTTTCCGGCTCCTGAGACCAGACAGGTTTTGCCTTTCAGGGTCTCTCCCCGGGTGGCCAGCATTTCCCCGGCAAAGTAGACACAGCCGTATCCAGTGGCTTCGGGCCTGATAAGGCTGCCGCCCCAGGCAAGGCTTTTTCCTGTGAGAACTCCGGAAAATTCGTTGCGAAGTTTTTTATACATGCCGAACATGAAACCGATTTCCCTGGCACCCACGCCGATATCCCCTGCCGGAACATCGGTGTTCGAGCCGATGTGACGGAAAAGTTCAGACATGAAACTCTGACAGAACCGCATGACCTCATTGTCTGACTTTCCCTTGGGGTCGAAGTCTGACCCTCCTTTTCCACCGCCCATGGGCAGGGTGGTCAGTGCATTTTTAAAGACCTGCTCAAAGGCCAGGAATTTTAAAATGCTTAAATTCACCGAGGGATGAAACCGAAGTCCTCCTTTGTAAGGACCAATGGCACTGTTCATTTCAATCCGGAAACCACGGTTTACATGAATTTCACCTGTGTCATCCATCCATGGCACCCGGAATATCAATGTTCGTTCCGGTTCCACCATGCGTTCCATGATTTTGAGCTGGCGATATTCCGGGTTACGGTCAAGCACTGGCCCAATGGTTTCCATAACCTCAATAACCGCTTGGTGAAATTCCTTTTCGTGGGGATCTTTTTCCATAATAATGTTTAAAACATCTGACATGTAGTGTCTCCTGATGAGGTTTAATAATGATGACCGGTGCAGGCGATTGTCTGTCCAAGTCAATGGGTTCTGTGTTCTGGCAATAACAGTATCAACTGCCAGCCTCTGGTTTCGTTTTCATGGAGTGAGAATGACGCATCTGGATTTTTTCCCGTCCAGTTTAATAACCATGGGGATTGATAACCTTACATGGCGTAAGTATCGGGTTTCGCAAACCGATTCACATGTGTTGAGCCATTCCCAGTCAATGAAATCCTTATTGGATTTCTGGGCACCCCTGTTGAGTTCATTCACCGTAATATAGGGAATGTTAAGGGATGTGATATTGTGAAAAAAATGCGAACCCTGTGAGGGGTCTGCATTGAGTTGCTGGTTTTTCAGTTCTATGACAGCACCGATACCGGAGATATGATGCCATTTAACCGGTATGCCAAGCCACCTGTCAGAGCCCCCCCAGCGCCCGGGTCCAATGAGCAGGTACCGCCGTTGTGCTTCCACCAGTCCGGAATTGATCTTACCTATTTCCTCGGCAATATCCGGGGTTGCAGATACGGAAAAAGACTCTGGGATGACATATACGATGTCAGTAATGTCTTTTATGATCCCGTTCCCAAGGGCAGTGGAAGAGTGACAGACGGCAGTATCCATGTCCTGCTGGGTGATACGTGGTGTCTGCTGGGTGTTGTGATCTGCCATGGGACGTATCTGTAGAAAATAGAAATCACTGGGTTCCTTCGGGTCTGGATAAAGGTTTATGGAGAATTCAATTTCCACTGGACCGCCAAAAACTTTCCCGCCAAGCTCAAGAAGGTCGCAGAGCAACGCAGGAAGCGGTGGGGTATTATATTTCAGAATACGGGCAAAGGTCAATAGTTTGGGGCCTGCCACACCCCAGGTATCACGGATGCGGTTTTCTTCCGGAACATAAGTACTGGATAATGCCTGCACCGGGTAATCGCTGAGTGCCGCGTCCAGAGTACGTTTCTCAAGGTTGGAATACCGACCGAAATTAAGTTCATCGGCATAATGGTTTGTCTTCAAGGCATAAAAAGTTGTCTGGGCGTTTTTTAAAATATCTTCCACCATTGAAAATTGTGGCAGGATTTTCGGGTTGCCGGGGGAAAAACGCAGGCTTTTTTCACCGTCCACCACGGTTTTCCCAAGCCCCAGGGCAATGTGGGCGATACCATGTTCCGATTTCATATGGGAAAAGGGATAATAATTAATGGATTGGGCCACCCCTGATACCGCAGGATAAAAATAATCTCCATATTGTTGACCGGCAAGGGCCTGGACAATCACCGCCATGGAATCATGGAACGGATGGCTGGAAGTGCTTCGGTGAAACGCCTTGGCATCATCGTAATAAGTTGAGGCGAAAACAAGCTTGATGGCGTTGGCCAGATGGACGATGCGCATTGACAAATCCGGATGATTGTTGGGAATCTTATACGTCTTGTAAAGACCGGCATAGGGCTGAAAATGGGCATCTTCCAACTGGCTGGAGGATCGTACCGCCAGGGGAACCCTGACCTGGGATAGAAATACCTTGAGCTGTCGAATCAAGCATGCCGGTAATTCTGCATGGAGAAATACCTTAACCACCTCTTCCACCGGGTGTTTCTGATTTTCCAGATTCTCAAGTTTATTCTGGGTGATGAACGCCTCAAAAACATCGGTACAAAGGACAAGGGTCTGGGGGATTCGAATCATAAATTGAGGATGATTCTTATGCAGTTGCGTCTCTTGCTCCAGAAGCCCTGACATGAAAGCCAGCCCCCGGCCTTTACCCCCCAGGGAACCCTGGCCGATTTTTACAAATGACTTTACCTCTGAATCAAAAGAGTGCTCGTTAAAGGTTGACACCATGCCCTTGTTTTGAGATTTCCTCAACGCGTGGATATTGGTGATAATGAAGGATCTCAGTTCGTCGGGATTGCTGAAATCATCGCTCTTGCAGGCTCTGAATTTTAAGGCAAGGGCGATTTCCGAACGGGCCATGAGCCAGGAAGAAAAATGATCCCGGTCGGCATGGTAAATGATGGATTCATCCGGAATGCCGGGTAGTTTTGCTTCCAGCTGCATCAGGTTGGTTGCAATGTCGATGTTACGGCCGTTGGGCATACAGAATACAAAATTACCGAACCCCAGATGCTTTAAAAAAAACATGCGGGTTGCCTGGAGGAGATTTGGATGATTCTTGTCCAGAAACAGGGCGGGAATCTGTTCTGCTTTTTTACTGTTTTCCCTTTCTGAACTCATCAGGAGCAACGGAATTCCCCGGATTTCGCTACGGATGGTGGAAAAGAATTTAATGCCGGCTTTCGGATCAAGTTTGCCGTTTCTGGGAAAGCGGGTATCTGAGATGACGCACAGCAGAAAATCCTTGTAACGTTCATACAATCCCAGGGCCTGCTCGTAATTTTTCGCCAGGAGAAGCTTGGGCCTTGCCCGCATGGTCAGAAGTTTTTTGTTATCATTCAAGTCGGTTGCCAGAAGTGCCTGGGTTTGGGTAACGATTTCCTTATAAATGATGGGCAACATAAAAGAGTAGTATTCCGGGCAATCCTCCACCAGGATGACCACCCTTACATTGGCCAGGAGCGTGTCGTTGTACACATTCATGTGATCTTCGGCATTCTTGATCAGGGTGATGAGAAGATCAGAGTTGCCGGACCAGATAAAGATGGTGTCAATGCCGTTGTCTTGCAGGCAATCGTGGGGGGATGGGAGGGCACGGATACTTGGGGAAAGGAGAATGACTTTCAGATCCGGCTGAATCATTTTGATTTCCCGACCCAGAGAAAATACGTCCGTTCCCTTCAAATGGGGTACGATAAGGACCATGTCAAATCTTTTTTCAGCAAGCAGTTCAAGAGCTTGTTCTGCTGAAGAAGCGCCGGTGATCACCGGGGGATAGCGCAGATTCAGTCCGCTGTATTCATTGATTATCTTGGATGTAAGACTGCCATCTTCTTCCATGTTGAACATGTTATAGGGGCTTGAAATCAGAAGGATTTCTTTGATCTCATAGGCCATGATCTCCCGATAAATGTCGGGGTGGGTATGACATTTCTTGGTAAATTTTCTGTTTCTTTCCATCAACATAATGTGGTGCCTCAGCCCAAAAATTCAATTACCATATGGATTTTGCATTCATAGTGGATTAGCGTGATTATCCCTCCACAATATCAGGGTAATAATGTATGGAAAATTTACGCATTAAGGTTTGGTATAAATATATGATAGGATGATTTTTGGCAACGCGAGAAAACCGCAGTATTAATGTGATATTTTTATACGCATTTTTTATTTTTGAAAGGATTTACTTTGATGAGAATTTCCTGAAATATAGATAACTATTTTTTGAATTTGCTAATAAATATTTAGATCTGGTAATAAAAATGTTTAGGTATTCCCACAGAAGGCATTGCTGCAAAAAATATACCCAGCCGATAGATTGGTACAAAAAGCGCTCCTGGGGAGGATAGGGGTTTACAATAGAGTCGAATACAATATATAAATGGATAATAACTCAGCCAATGGAAAGAATGTTAAAATTGAAGGAAGTAGGATAGATGCTTTTTATGGACTCATAACTTTATAGTGGAGTATCTTATGAAAAAAATTTTGTCGGTTTTGGTGTTTTTGTTTTTGGCTACTACCGCGTTTGCTTCATCGTCAGATGATGTTTCGAAAAACCTGAACAGGTTAATTCGTTCTGCAGAAAGTCAGTATTTCAAAGGAAAAACAAAAGCGGCTGCGAGCATATTGCAGGAGGCAGAAGGTGTGCTTATCCAGCTGAAATCTCAAGATCCTGCCCATAGATCATTAAAATCTCTGCAGACAAAGTATGATCGCCTAAAGGCCAGAGTGGATAAGAAATTGGGGAACACTGCCTCCTCATCCGGGCTTAAAACAACAAAAAAAGGCAGCGCATCAGCCTTGGCAAAATCATCTACCGCATCAAAAGGGCTGAGTCACGGTGCCCAAAACAACCTGAAAAAAGCTGAAAAAGAGATGGATTTTACTGAAAAGGAGTTTGCCAAAGCTGAAGATAGTTTGCAAAACAAAGATTTTAATCTGGTTAAATCATACATCTATAATGCCAATAGTAAGCTTGAAACTGCTGGTGGTTTGCTTGATATAGTTGTAAAAAATAATAAGGCCGATCCGGATCATCCAGATGTTGCTTCAGCCTTTCAACGTCACAAAATTTTGCAGGATAAGCTTACGGCATTTACCGGCAAAGCCCATGGAAAAGAAGAGGATATCAGGCAGGCAGCAGTCCAGGCAAAGGAAGATGAGGATAAATTGAACAAGAAGTGGCTTCCAAAGATAACTCCGTTTATCGATGCCTCGTCACAGTCTCGTTTACAATTCCCAGGATCATACAATGCGCAAGAACTGGACAGGCAAGAAAAACTGTATGCTCAGGCCCAAAATCTACTTGGAGATGTAAAAAACGAGGTTCCCGAAGGCAATCAGCCCCATGAACTGAAAATTGCAGTAGAAAAATTGCTTTTTGCTTTGCAGGTCTATGAGGATGAGAAAAAAGCAGATAACAGGAATCGTTTACAGCCAATTGATAATATGCTGTCAGGTTGGGAAAAGCGATTTGAAGAAAACAGAAAATGGAATGAAAAATCTGAGAAGGGACTTTTTGTAATTACCGATAAGAAATTGCTGCATCAGAAAAAACAGATTGATGACTTGCGCAGGGTTTCCCCTGATAGCGCATCCGGGTTCAGCAAACGTTTAGAGCTCCTTGAAAAAGAAAATATAACCTGGATTGAGAAAAAACGTATCTGGCAAGAACGCCCCCGACCCTTTCCACAGGCAAACATGAAAAGCAAAAAACTGGAAAAAGAGATGGCAGGATTGTTGGAAGACAGGGGTGTTAAAATAACGGATCTTGTTATCGTTGATAAAGACTGGTGGGTTCAGTCTGGGGAATTCCGTTACGTGAGCACTGCAGTATTGTCCAAAGATAATAAAGGAGAATATTGGTGTAATGTCAGTTTCCGGCAGTTAAGTACCTTGTCTGGGTATGGTCCCACAGAGATATGGGATATCGGTGAAATCAAAGTTCGGCTGCCATAATATGACGAGCCTTTATGATGGCACTATGATAGGGCCGGGCCACGGCAATGTGTTGATATTAAAGCAATAAGCATGATTTGTTGGCCCTTTTTACGTGTTAAACTACTTTTCGCTTGTTTATGTAAGTGTCAGAGTTGATAAGACATTAGCATCTGTATTCTTGTTTGATGTTAATTTGGCGATTAATAAATTCAGGTGGTTATAAACAAAAGGGCGAAATGGAGGTTTTACTGTATGTTGGCTTTCCATTCATAAATATGGAAAGCCAACCCATATATTGATTTGATTTTTTGATTTTCAGGATTCAGACAAAACAGAAATGGTCTCACGGATCTCTTCTGCTGTGACTTTTTTTCGAATAGCTTCCATGTCCGCCATCACCTTTGCAAATCTTACCCCCTCGGCGGCACTGATCCAGGAGAGCTGCAGCCGTTCGGGACGAATACCCATTTTTGTCATTTTTTTATGGATGCGTTCCACCCGTTTCACCGTCCATTTATTGGCATCAATGTAGTGACAGTCGCCAATGTGACAGCCGCTGACCAGCACCACAGGCGCACCGTTTTCAAAGGCCCGCCAGATAAAGCTTTCGTCCACCCTTCCTGAACACATGGTGCGGATGAGCCTTACATTGGCAGGATAGCTGAGCCTTGATACCCCGGCAAAATCAGCCCCGGCATAGGAGCACCAGTTGCAGGCAAAAACCACGATCTTTTCATCGGGCCTGTTTTCCAGGAGGGCATCGGTCTGGGCGTTGATCTGTTGATTGGTAAAATGATTTAAAACAATGGCGTTGCTTCGGCATTCGGCCCCACAGGTGCCGCAACCGGCGCAGGCCGCTGTGTTAACAAGCGCCGGGGTTTTCTTTTTCACATCCACCACAATGGCGTTGTAGGGGCAGACCCTGGCGCAGATGCCGCAGGAGGTGCAACGCTCTGAGAGAACCGATGCGGTGATGGGTTCCGAGGCGATTTCACCCTTGTGCATGAGGCGCACCGCCCGGGAAGCCGCAGCCGTTCCCTGGGTGACGCTCTCTTTTATATCCTTGGGGCCTTCGGCACACCCGGCATAAAAGATCCCCCTTGTGGCCGCATCCACGGGCAGAAGTTTGGGGTGGGCCTCAAGATAAAATCCATCCGGAGTGAGCTGAAGCCCCAACATCTCCTGAAGCTGCTGGGTGCCTTTGGCGGCATTGATTCCCAATGCCAGCACCAGCATGTCAAGCTCGTGAAAATCCACCCGGGCTGTTGCCATGTTCTCCACAGCCACCTGTAAAGACCCATCCGGCAGCTCCTCCACCGAGCCGGGAAGACCCCGGAGATATTTCACCCCGAGCCTTCTGCTGCGATTGTATAAATCTTCAAACCCCTTTCCAAAGGCCCTGATATCCATGTAGAAGACGGTGATCTCCATGTCCGGATAATGCTCTTTCAGGATCAGGGTGCTCTTTATTGTGTTCATGCAGCAGATGTTGGAACAGTGTTCGCCCCCACGACGGCGGGAACGGGAGCCCACGCACTGGACAAACCCAACACTTTTGGGAACTTTGCAGTCCAGGGGACGCACAAGTTCACCCTTTGTGGGACCACCGGCATTGACAAGGCGTTCAAACTCAACACTTGTCACCACATTTTCAAACCGGGTGTAGCCGTATTCATCCATGGCTTTGGGATCATAGGTTTCCATGCCCGTTGCCACCACAATGGTGCCCACCTTCTCTTTGATGACCTTGTCTGACATATTAAAATCAATGCAGTTTTTATCGCAGACCTCCATGCATTTGGAACAGCCACGACCCATGCATTCGTCCATGCGGATGAGATAGGACGAGGGAACGGCCTGGGGAAAGGGGATGTGGATGGCCTTCCTGGATGAAAGTCCCTCGTTGAATTCATCGGGGAACACAACAGGGCAGGCTGCAGCGCATTCTCCGCAGGAGGTGCAGGCGGTTTCATCCACGTACTTGGCCCTTTTTATTATCTCAACCTCAAAGTTACCCACGTATCCTGAAACCCCGGAGACTTCAGCCAGGGTGTGAAGCTCAATATTGGGATGCCGACCGGCATCCGTCATCTTAGGACCGAGGATTCAGATGGAGCAGTCCATGGTGGGAAAGGTCTTGTCCAGCCGTGCCATCATGCCGCCGATGGAGCCTGTTTTTTCCACCAAGGTCACCTGATAACCGTTGTCGGCCAGATCAAGGGCCGCCTGGATACCGGCAATGCCGCCGCCGATGACCAGGGTTTTCTTTTCAACGGGAATACGTTCTTCTTGCAGGGGCACCAAAAGAGCTGCCCTGTTGATGGCCATGGTGACAAGATCAATGGCCTTTTGGGTGGCGGCACCGGGCTGATCCATGTGCACCCAGGAGCACTGTTCTCGGATATTGGCCATCTCCAGGAGATAGGGATTCAGGCCTGCTTCCTTCATCATGTTGCGAAAGGTGGGTTCGTGGAGACGCGGGGAACAGGAGGCCACCACCACCCGGTTCAGTCCGTGGGCCTTTATATCTTCAACGATTTCCATCTGTCCAGGCTCTGAACATGCATAGGTGATATCCCTTGCCAGTACCACCCCGGGAAGGAATGCTGCTTTTTCTGCCACCCCCTTGCAATCCACGGTTTTTCCGATGTTCAGGCCGCATTGGCAGACATACACCCCAATGGCCGGCACACTCTCCGCTGTATTAAAAGATCTGTTTACTGCACTGATTTCCATTGATCCTGCTTCCTTTTATATAACGGTCATGCCGGTCTGTCGGCACAACGAATAATGAACATGGTAATATGCCGCCCCCAAGGATCGTCCGATCCGGCCCCGGACCGGGTCGGCGTTGGAGGCTCTGCTGTTGGCTTCTTGAGTTATTCCCAGCGAATGTGTTCGGAAATGACGCTGGTCAGATCCACAAGCTCCATTTTCAGTTTATCACCGGCAAAGGGATCTTCCATGGCGCACCCCAGGTGAATCCTGCACTTGCCGCAGGAGGTGAGCATCACATCACTTTGGGTGTTTCTTCCCTGGGTCAGGCGTTTTTTCTGGAGGGCCTTGCTGAAGGCATCACACCCGATCCAGGCGCTGTTACCGCAGCACAGCGCCGTGTTCCGGTTGTTGGGCATCTCCACAAAATGGCCGTTACTGAAACGCCGGATCAGTTTTCTTGGCAGATCCCGTACCCCATCCATGGAGTTTAACCGGCAGGAATCCTGGTAGGTGAAGTTGATATCGGGGGTGTCAATGGTCACGGCCCCCCTTTCCAGTTCTGCATCCAGGAATTCGTAAAGGTGGATCACCTTGAAGTTGAGCTTTATGCCGTTTTCCCTGTAGGTCTGGGCAAATGTTTTGTAGCATTCCGGGCAGGCGGTGATCATCTTTTCAATTCCAAGGGAGTTGAGATAATCGGCGTTGAGCCGTGCGATTTTAGTGAAATTATCCCGGTCTCCGGACCAGAGAAGGTCGTGCCCGCAGCATCGTTCATTTTCAAGAATGCGGGGGGTGACATCAAAAAAGTTCAACAACCGCAGAGCATCGTTGAGAGCCCGGGTATTTTTGACCTGCTGATGATTTCTGAAAAACAGGTCAAAATATGGGGCACACCCTCCGTAAAAGAGTGTCGTGCTTGTGGGATTTGTTTTAATGGTGGCTGGAAGATCCTGCCACCGTTTCTGCTTAAGGCCCGGGCTTGCCATGGAGCGCATGAGGGAGTGAAAAAAACCGCCGTGGGTCTGGTAGCTCTCCTTGCCGTTGAACAGCACACTTCTAAGATCCTGGATCAAGAGGGGGAAATTCACCTCGGAGGGGCATCGTTCATAGCAGGTGCCGCAGGTGAGACAGGACCAGATATTATTTTTCACATTCCCGGAATCTATCTCCCCTGCGATGAGGCTTCTCA
Organism: Desulfocicer niacini; assembly: GCF_054657595.1. Lineage (NCBI taxonomy): Bacteria > Pseudomonadati > Thermodesulfobacteriota > Desulfobacteria > Desulfobacterales > Desulfobacteraceae > Desulfocicer > Desulfocicer niacini. The sequence continues at coordinate 80,541 of NZ_BAAHYK010000015.1, read as the reverse complement.
CCAGGGTTCGGGGTGAAAATTCTTTGCCGCACAGGGCGAGGGGACAGGAAGAGGTGCACTTGCCGCAATCCTGGCAGGCAAAGGCATCATGTTTTTCAATGATCTTCCGGATGGTCTCCCCGGTGGTGGGCGGGGCCATGTCAAGGAGTTCCATGCCGGATTCAGAAAAGGCTTTTTCCGGGGCATCTCCACCGGGGGAAGCTTTGACAATGGGGCTCTTTCCCATAATTTTAATGTCAGAAACAAAGTTTGCCAGAAATTGTTGTAAAGGTTCAACATCATCGGGCAGAAAGGTGGCAAGGCGCAGTCGCTCCCTGCCAAGGCCCAGCACCTCTATGATTTCCCTTGTATCTTCGGTGTTTTTAATGGCATTGTCCGTCCCGCTGCCATAGCGGCAGGTGCCCGGCGAACACCCCGCCAGTGCCACCCCGTCGGCACCCATCTCAAAGGCTTTGAACAACAACGCCTTGCTGATCCGGCCTGTGCAGGGGATACGTATCATCTTGATTTCTCCGGGAATTTTGTAGCCACCTTCCTGGAGGGTCTGGAACGCCCCGTGGGGGCCCCAGTTGCATAAAAACAGAACTATTTTATAATTTTCCATGGGTCTTGCACCGCAACCTTTAAGCCTTGCTCATCATCATAATTAATCATCAGACCACCCGATTTCTGTCACAGGATATCCCGCCGCTGTCAAAGATGGCATGGGGCCTACAACAACATCTCTTCAAGTGAGCGCTCCAGGAAAGCCTGATCCCGGTAAGGACTGTCCGCCGCATTGGTGGGACATACTGAAATGCAGTTGCCGCACCCCTTGCAGAAGGCCTCATCCACCGATGCGGTCCATCCCCCCACACCATTGGGATTCAGGGTCACCGCCTGGTAGGCGCATTCCGCCACGCACCGTCCGCATCCCCGGCATTTGTCTGCATTAACCACCACGGTGAAGCCCTTGCTCTTTCTGGGTCTTCTTGGCATGATGGCCGCTGCCAGTACGGCGGCTGAAGCCCCTTTTTTCCTGTTGGACACACTGATATTGGAGGGTTCCGCAAGAAATATCCCGGGAATGGAGGTCATGCCCGGCAGGATATAGGGGCGGCCGATTATCTCTTTTTCCTGCATGGCCGAAGAGACGGTCCTGTAGGTCAATTTCTGCTGGTGGAGATATTTTATCTGTCGACGTGACCGTTCTCCCATTATCACGGTGCCAGCGTTGAACTCCTGTGCTTCGCCATCCACATCCACATTGATCTGAAAATTACCCAGGGTGCCTGTCATCTCCTGCACGGATGATCCTTTAAAACAGAAAATGTTTGCATGGGATATTTCCGTTTCAAGGGGTTTGTCCGTGGTGCCGAACATCACCACGTCAGTGCCGGTTTCGGCAAGCATCAGGGCGCTTGTCACCGACGATTCAGAATCCCCGATAACAGCGGTGGTGAAGTTGTAATTGCGCATGGGAGAGGCAAAGGCCCGTAGCTGTTGTGCCCTGCCGATGGAGCGGGTGATCAGCCCCTTTAATCGCTCAATGGCAAGATCTTTGTCCTGCTTGAGTAACGAGAGGGCCTCCCCCCGGATATTACAGGTTTCCACCATGGATCTGCCGATGCCGGTACCGGTGAAAAGCCCGTATTTAAGGCGGCTTCGCTGGTCTGTGCAGGCACTGCACACAAAGTTTAACGGGCAGCAGACGCAAGAAGCAAGGACAATGCGGGTGAGGGATTTTGTCCGCACGGTTTTAATGATTTTCGAGATTCCCCCGGGGGTGCAGGCAGATGGCATGGTGGTTGAATAGACCACCGAATCATGATTGGTCAATGAGTCCACAAACTGATCCATGGCACCGTTCCAGCCAAGGGAGTCGTTGCAGCGACAGACAAACACCCCTGTTCTTGCAATTTCCGCAGAAAAGGAGGCCGTGGGGGCGGCATGGGCAACCCCGGTGCCCTTTCTGGCCCAGGAACCGTTCTTTAAAAGAATCATGGCCTCGGCTGCGGCGGCAAATCCGCGTATCATCATGGCATGGACATCGGGGTGGGAAATTTTGGGGCCATAGGCCCGGATGATGTCGTCTCCTTTGACGGCGGGGGCCATGGACGGATCGGCCAGGATGACCACACCGGCATGGACAGACAGCTCCTCATCGGTTTGACGGTGATCAATGGCCTTGATGGCCCTGCAGGCATCCACGCACGCCATGCATTCAGAGCAGACCCCGCACTGCAGGCACCGGGCCGCCTCGTCAACCACCTGTTTTTCTGAAAGCCCCAGGGCCACCTCGTCATATCCCTTTATCCTTTGTGCCGCTGGTTTTTCCGGCATGACTGCCCGTGGCATCACAGGAAGGGAATTTCCTATTTCCGGGAACTCCCGGCAGGAAACCCGACGGTTTTCATCTTTAAGGTCCATATCATAAATATCATTCAATGCCTGGCGGGCCGCTGATTTTCCCTGGGCCATGGCATGCACCACCGTGGCTGCCTGTCCCGTGGCATCACCGGCCACATAGATATGGCTATTTTTTGCCCCGTTTTTCTTCGATTCCAGGTAGCCGTTTTCGGTGACTTTAAAGCCCTTTGTGGCCATTGATTTTCTGTAGGCCCCTGCCTGCCCGATGGCCACCAGAACAAGATTTGCAGCAATCGTTTCGGGCTGTGAATCCGCTATGATTTCAGGCCAGGCAATGCCGTTGTCAACGGGTTTTCCCGGTCGTGTGGCCTTGCACATTACCCCGGTGACCCTGTTGTTTTCCCCCAGGAACGCCACCACCTGGCTTCTGTCTCGGATGGCGATACCTTCCTCCAGGGCTTCCCTTATCTCGTCATGGTCTGCGGGGATTTCATCCTTTCCAAACCATGATATCATGGTCACGCCGGCCCCCGTTCTTGACACCACCCGGGCAAGATCAAAGGCGGCATTGCCGTCACCGATGACGATCACATTGGGGGGCAGATTATTTATCTCTTTCCCGTGGAAGGCGGAAAGAAAAGAGATGCATCCCTGAACCCCCTCAAGATCTTCGCCAGGAACCCCTAGTTTTCTGTCATACCAGGAGCCTGTGGCCAGGATAATGGCATCATATTCCTTTTGAAGTCCGGCAAGATCGGTCTTAAGGTCCATGGGGCAGTCGGTTCTGATCTCCACCCCGGAGGCTTTAATATAATCAAGTTCCCGTTCAAGGATTTCCCGGGGAAGGCGATGGGGGCCGATGCCGTACCGGAGCAGACCACCTGCCTCGGGTTTTTCCTCAAAGATAACGGCCCTGCAGCCGTTGGAAGCAAGTTCATGGGCTGCGGCAAGTCCCCCGGGACCGGAGCCGATGACGGCTATTTTTCTGCCCGCCACAAATACGGGGGCAGGGTGGGTTGAGGAGGCTTCCGTGTCTGTTTCAACATCGGCCAGAAATCGCTTGATGGCCCGGATGGACAGCGGTTCATCCACCTCGGTGCGTCGGCACTCATCCTCACAGGGGTGGGTGCAGATGCGACCGCAGATGCCCGGCAGAATATTGTTTTTCCGGATGAGGTCAAGGGCATTTTGAAATCGTCCCTGACCTGCCAAGGCAACATATCCCTGGACATTGACCCCCAGGGGACATCCGGTGCTGCAAAGGGGGGTTTTTCTTTTGTCAATGATGGCCCGTCCGGGCAGGCTTCTTCTGCTTGCAACCTTCACAGGCTTTGTGCCGTCATCCAGGGTTACAGGGCAGGTCTCCACGCAACGCCCGCAAAGGGTGCAGGTGTCGATATCCACAAAGGTCTGTTCCTTTATAACCGAGATTTTGAATCCCTGCATGTTGTGCTTGATGCCGGTCACCCTTGCCGGGAGAATACAATTGATATCCGGGTTTCTCATGAGACGCATGAGTCCCGGCCTGTGGGCATGGTTAAAGGGAACCCCGGACCTTAAAGTAAACTGGGGGGCTGCAAGTTTTTTATCCATGTCCGGATCACAATCCACCAGGGTGACAGGGATGCCCAGCTCTCCCAGTTTGTTTGCCGCTAAAATACCCGACGGCGTGGCACCCACCACCATGACCCTTCGGAGACGGTCTTTCTTACGCTTCATTGTCCTGCTCCTGTGTGGCCACCGGCCCTTTTTTCAAGTCCCTTGAGTTTGGAAAGTCCATAGTCAAATCCCAGATTGAACGCCTTGGTGTTCATCTTTTCTGTGCCTTTTGGAACAGAGGCGGTAACGGCAAAAAGTGCCGCATCCCTGGTGACAAGCCCGGTGACTGAAGTGGAAAATCCCACCATTATGATATTGGCCATCATTTTTCTGCCCAGCTCCTCTGCCATGCGAGTGGCCGGTATGGCAAAGCAGGGCCTGTCATCAAGGGGGATCACAAGGTCCTTGTCCGTGAGGAGAAATCCTTCGGGCTTCAGACATTGGTAATATTTTTCATAGGCGGACTGGGACATGCACACCAGGATATCAGGGGTGGTGATGTAGGGATATTGAATGATGGTGTCGGAGATTACCACCTGGGCACAGCAGGCACCTCCCCTGGATTCCGGGCCATAGGACTGGACAAGGGTGCTCTCCTTGTCATCCTTTAAGGCAGCTGCCATGCCGATGATGCGCCCGGCAAGGATGATGCCCTGACCACCAAAGCCTGTCACGATGATCTCAAGTTTCTCTTTTTTATCAGACATATGGTTTAACCTGTAAAAAGTTTGTTTTCAATGGTAACGCTTCGGCAAGCACCCATAGTCCCCCATTCTGGTCTGCTCAAACAGCATTAGTATGTTGCGCAGTCCCAAATACGCGAATATGTGCGCTTAGGGGACAGCTTTTCAAATTTGTCCCCACCTTTCGAAACTATTTTGCTGACGGTTGGTGATAAATTCGATGGTATTGTTCATCGTGGGAGGGTTTTTCAATGTCCACAAATTTACCCAGTATCACCTTTCTCTTGAAATCAATGCCCAGCTCGCCGGGGTCGGCATTGTTCTTTATAATGGTATTGTCGTGGTATTCCCTTAAAGTATCCAGGGGTTTTTGCTTATTTCGCCGTCCATAGTTGATGGGGCAGGGCGACAGCGCCTCAATAAAGGAAAATCCCTTGTGATTAATGGCCGCTTCTATGCTGTCGGCAAGATCCCTTGAGTGGAGCATGGTCCATCTTGCCACATAGGTGGCACCGGCGGCATAGGCAAGCAGCGGCAGATTAAAGGGGGACTCTGCATTACCCTCCATGGAGGTGGAAGATCGGGCCTCATGGGGGGTTGTGGCCGCAGCCTGCCCGCCGGTCATGCCGTAAATGAAATTGTTCACGCAGATTACGGTGATGTCCATGTTCCGCCGGGCCGCATGGATAAAATGGTTGCCGCCAATGGCAAAGAGATCTCCATCTCCCGAAAAGACAATGACATTGGTCTCGGGTCTTGCCATTTTAATACCCGTGGCAAAGGGGATGGCCCGGCCGTGGGTGGTGTGGAAACTGTCTATATTGATATAACCGGCCCCTCTGCCGGAACAGCCTATGCCCGAAACCATGGCAAAATCATTGTAATCTATCCCTGTGTTTTTCATGGCCGTCAGGCATGCCGTGAAAACAGACCCCGTACCGCACCCGGAACACCAGATATGGGGAATCCGTTCCATGCGAACCAGATCTTCCAGTGGATGGGAGACGGGCGCCTTTTCTTTCAGTGCTGGATTACCCATGTTAAAACGCCTCCTTTAAAATGGAAATCACTTTTTCCGGGGAGACCACGGCCCCTCCTGGATGGCCCGCAAGGTATGAAGGGGCCTTATAGCCTGCGCAGCGCTCCACCTCCCGGCTGATCTGGCCCATGTTGATCTCCACGGTGACAAAGCCCTTCACCCTTGTGGCCAGTTCCTTTATTAAATGGTCGGGAAAGGGCCACACGGTTATAAGCCTTAAAAGACCTGCCTTGATACCCTGGGCTCTTGCCATGTCAACTGCGGTGTAGCTTGTCCTGGATGACACCCCATAGGAGACAATGACAATGTCTGCATCGTCCAGAAGATATTGATCCGTCATGATAATGTCGTCCAGGTTGTTCCTGATCTTGCCCAGCAGGCGTTCCATCATTTCCGCCTGGGTATCCACACTCATCACCGGGTACCCTTTTTCATCGTGGGTCAATCCTGTCACATGGACCTTGTACCCCTGGCCGATGGCGGGCATGGGGGCGACCCCGTTGGGACCGGGTTTGAAGGGGTGAAAGTTATCCTTTTTCCCCCGGGGTTGAATCCTGGAAAAGGTTTTTATGGCCTCTTTTTCCGGTATGACCACCTTTTCACTCATGTGTCCCACAATCTCGTCGGACATGATGAATACGGGGGTGCGATATTTTTCGCTTAGGTTAAAGGCGGTGATGGTGAGGTCAAACATCTCCTGGGGGGAAGAGGGTGCCAGGGCAATGATCTCATAATCTCCGTGGGAGCCCCACTTGGCCTGCATCATGTCTGCCTGGGCGCCCTGGGTGGGCAATCCTGTGGAGGGGCCTCCCCGCTGGACATTGACCACCACACAGGGGGTTTCTGTCACAATGGCAAGTCCCACCGTCTCCATCATGAGGCTGAACCCGGGCCCTGACGTTGCCGTCATGGTTTTCTTTCCTGTCCATGCTCCACCAAGAATGGAGGTCATGGCTGCAATCTCATCTTCCATCTGTATATAGGTGCCCCCCACTTGGGGAAGGCGCTGGGACATGTGCTCTGCCACCTCGGTGGCGGGTGTGATGGGATACCCCCCGAAAAAAAGGCACCCCGCCGCAATGGCCCCTTCGGCACATGCAATGTCTCCGTTGATAAAATGCTTACCTGTATCGACTGCTGGTTTCATCCTTACCTCAATAGTCCCTTATTCGACATTGGACAGGCAACTTATGCCTGTCTGTTGTGTGGATCATGGAAAAACAGACCCTTGAATTTTTTTTGCGGGTTCAACTTTTCACCAGGGAGTCCCTTTTTGAATCTCTGTTTCAGGAGGGGTGATTGACCGTCTTCTCCTGGCGTATTCCCTGGAAATTCTGACTAAACGGTGGCTTTTTCTGCCATGGCTTCTGTGGAAAAAATGGCAAACTCGGGACAGAGAAGCTCGCAATAGTGGCAGTTCAGGCATCCCTCTGCTTTTAAGCGGGGAGGATGGTAGCCGTTTTTGTTGAATGCCTTTGAAAATTCAAGAACACCCCTTGGGCAGTACTCAATGCAGTAGCCGCACCCCTTGCAGCGGTCCTCAATGATGTGAACAACTCCCTGTGTTACTTCAACCTCTTCTGAATCGAGAGGAACTCTCCAGTATTTCATAGCCCTTTCCCTGTATTGGCGCATTGATTTCGCGATTGGATATTTGCTGGCCAATGCATATATCATCTTTTTGAGAATTGGAAGGGAATTTTTTGTGGTTGGTGTGCTTTTGATGTGATGGGGTGTTTAAAAATGTATGGGTGTCTGCTTTCTTGAATCATTCCTAACCTGGACAAGCCAGAACCAAAAGAGAGAAGAATGCATGCCTTTCATGGGAAGATGGGTTGATTTTCCTTGATTTTAGTTATATATGTCATTCGTGAATGATGATAAAGTAAAAGGAGTGATTTGTAGTGCATGGAAAATTTTAATATAACAAAAATATGTAACTTTTTTAGAGCGGGGCGGTTGAAATGTTTACCCTTTATCCCCATACATCAATGGAAAATATGGAGTGGGGTGATTCAGCTTGGCATGCTTTTGTCCATGACAGCTGTTTTGAGCATGGGGTTCATGTATTTTGTTAATATGTTTTGGGAACTTTACGCTTATACGCCCATGGGGCAGCAGTTTCTTGAGATGTATCCCGGTGTCTCCCTTGCCGTTTCCGACCTTCTTGACCTTGATGTGGTGACCTTTTCCACGGAAGTCACTGTCAGCACGTTTCTCTTTTGTCTATTCATAAGCGCTGTTTGTCAAATGGTTTATCTTCTTCGATATTTCTATTTACCAAGAGGATTATTCGGACGATTCATTTTATTCGGGATGCCCTTGGCCTCGGTTTTGGCAAGGTATTTACAGGATAGTTATGAACTGGAATACTGGAATATTGCTTTTGCAGTTGCTTTATTTCCCACCCTGATTTTGTTTTCAGGTTGTTTTAGATTTTCCCATGAGCACATTCCGGAAATTGGTGATATAATAACAGATGTGTCTGACATTGTGAGAAAATTATTTAAGTTCATCAAGAATGAATCCCATCTAAAACAATAATAAAAAGGATTTCATGAGCGCTTTTACTGCGTTAGCACTAAACAAATCAATGATCGAAAACCTGAAGACCCTGGGATACCAGGAGATGACCCCAGTCCAGGCAGGCAGTTTACCCCATGTGTTGAAAGGAGAGGACCTGCTGGCCCAGGCCAAGACAGGAAGCGGAAAGACCGCCGCCTTTGGCATCGGCGTGCTGCACAACCTGAAGGTGAAACGCTTCCGGGTGCAGGCCCTGGTGATGTGTCCCACCCGGGAGTTGGCAGAGCAGGTGGCAGGAGAACTGCGGCGCATCGCCCGATTTAAACACAATATCAAAATTGTCACCGTCTGCGGCGGAGTGCCCTTTCTTCCCCAGCAAATTTCTCTGGAGCACCAGGGCCACATTGTGGTGGGAACTCCCGGGCGCATTGAACAGCATTTAAAACGGGGGACAATGAACCTTGATCATGTGACCACCCTTGTTTTGGATGAGGCGGATCGAATGCTGGATATTGGCTTTACCGACAGCATTGAAGCCATCATGGGGTATGTTCCTGAAGCCCTCCAGACCCTTCTTTTTTCTGCTACATTTCCAAAGCCGATCCTTGACTTGAGTGCGCGGTTCCAGAAAAATGCGCACCGGGTGGTGGTGGATGTAGAACACGAAGAAAATGTTATTCGCCAATATTTTTACGAATCCGGTTGGGACTGGAAACCTGTTGTTACGGCTCATATTTTAGATGCATGTAAGACTGCATCGGTACTGATTTTTTGTAACACCAAACTGCAGTGTAAATCTCTTTCAACGTTTCTTGGGACAAAAGGGTTTTCATCCCTTGCCATTCACGGCGATCTTGAGCAAAAGGAGCGAACCGAGGTCTTGGTGCGTTTTTCCAATGGCAGTACCCCCATTCTGGTGGCCACGGATGTGGCAGCCAGGGGCCTTGATATTTCAGGCTTAAGTGCGGTGATCAACTTTGATCTTCCCTTTGAGCCGGAGGTGTATATCCACCGCATCGGTCGGACAGGCAGGGCTGGCAAAGAGGGGATGGCTTTTTCCCTGATGACACCCAAAGAGCGTTTCAGACTGGAAGAGATAAACACCCTGATGGGCACGGCTTTTGAGGTGTCTGACATCGAATCGCTTGAGCCTGCAACCCAGGAGAGCGCCACACCTCCCATGGTGACCTTCTCAATCAATGGGGGGCGAAAGGCCAAATTGCGACCTGGAGATATCCTGGGGGCGCTGACCAAGGACGGGGGAATCCATGGCAGCTGCGTGGGCAAGATCAACTGCTTTGAATTTTATTCCTATGTTGCCATTGAACGAACCATGGCTGATGAAGCCGAAAAAGCGCTGTCGAAAAATAAAATCAAGGGACGGCACTTTATTGTTCACAGACATGAGTAATGGACGTTAACAAAACCTGACCCCTGACCGGATTTCTTCAGCGGTAACTTTTTTTCGAATATTTTCCATATCCGCCATGACCCTGGCAAACCTCACCCCCCCCCTCAGCAGCACGGATCCAGGAGAGTTGGGGGCGTTCAGGGCGTATGACTTTTTCGCCATCTTTTTATGGATGCGCTTCACCCGTTTCACTGTCCATTTGTTGTCATCAATGTAGTGGTAGTCTCCAATGTGGCTTGTTTTGTGGCGTTCGTCTCTTTGGGGGACTTTTTCTCTTAATGTGCATATTCACTACGGAAATAATATCCGCAGTGGGTATCTTGGCTGATTATGATACTGCATTATTCAGCATTAAGAAACATTATTGACACAAAGTGGTCATGGGTGTAAGGGATAATGACTTTGTTTTTTACTTGCATTGAATTTGTAAGGCCAGGGCGTTTTTGATGGACTGAGTGATGTACGAAGCCTTGGTGTATATAGAGGATAAGTCGATGACAGATTACAACAGCATACAGATCTACCAGAGTTCGGACGGGGAAACCTGTGTGGATGTCCGGTTTGAAAAAGAGACGGTCTGGCTGACACAGGCTTAAATGGTAGCGTTGTTCCACCGGGATGTGTCTGTTATTTCACGTCATATCAAAAATGCTGTTCATGAAGGGGAAATCAATGAAACGAGCAATTTGCAAAAAATGCAAATTGCTTGTTCTGACAAGCCGGTTACTCTTTATGACCTGGATGTGGTGATTTCTGTCGGCTACCGGGTGAAATCCCCACAGGGTGTCCAGTTTCGTCGGTGGGCCACTCAGCGGTTACGAGACTATTTAATTAAGGGCTATGCCATCAACCAGCAGCGGTTTGAAGAAAATGAGGTAGAATTAAAGCAGGCCCTTGCCCTGATTCAAAAGGGGGCCAAATCGCCTGCCCTTGCCACGGACATGGGGCGGGGACTGGTGGATATCATGGGCCGGTATACCCAAACTTTTCTGTGGCTTCAGCAGATGGATGGCCAGCCTGTGATTAATGAAACTTGACTTGCCGCTTTAACCCTGCTGGTGGCCGAATCTGATCCAACGCAAAAAGAGACCCTGATTAAATTGATAATGAATTTGTTGTGCACACCCGAATCATAGCATTTTAAAAAAAATATTTGAGGATGTCATGCTAAAAAAGCGGCATAATCAATTGGAGCTATACAAGCTGCATGTTTCTCATTCTAATTTTGTTTTCAAAATTAGAATTGGGCTTTTAATAAGTGAGCCAGAGCTTATTGATTTATCATTTGTAAAATCCGGAGTGCTGCATTCGATGAATACCGACCCGGTAAAATGGTAAATTGAAAACTTTTGACTCCCTAAATTAAAGTGTTGGATGATTACATGGCTATTACCCCAGTCAAGTTGTCCATCAGTACCATGCATTTGGCGAAGGGGCTGGAATTTCGATAGGTTCCCGTTAAATTTCCAACCACAGTAGGAACAGGGAAATCAAAAGCTCCCAAAAAATCACTCGGTGGTTTGCACTCAACAAAAATAGCCATGTATAGTGTAGACTTCGATCCCATTGAAAAGTTGCAACACGAAGGTGATTGGGAGGGCACTGCAAAAATTCTTGTTGAAGCTGCTAAAAATGTACAATCAGCTGGAGCAGATTTTTTACTTATTTGTACAAACACAATGCATAAAGTCGCTCCACAGATAGAAGAAGGCATTGACATCCCCTTAATTCATATAGCGGACGCAACAGCTGAGCTCCTTTTAAAAAAAGGAATCAAAACAGTGGGATTACTGGGAACTGCTTTTACAATGGAGCAGGATTTTTATAAAGGCAGGTTAATTGAAAATTATGGTTTAAGCGTCCTGATTCCCAATGAAATAGACAGGCAAATTGTCCACAACGTTATTTATAAAGAACTTTGTCTGGGGGAAATACACCCTGATTCAAAAATAGCGTATTTGCGTATTATTGAAGCGTTGGCGGCTCAAGGTGCTGAAGCCGTAATTCTTGGTTGTACTGAAATTGGAATGCTGGTCAATCAGGCTGATACTGAAGTGATGCTTGTAGATACAACGTATGTTCATGCACAGAAAGCTGTTGAGTCTGCAATCTGAATTGATAAACGCCAGCCTGGTATCATAGACCATTGAGTATTTCTTGAGTATGACTGTACTGTACAAGTATAACGCCCTAAATTCTGATTTTGACTGGCAAGTCAAATATGAAGGGATTCACAAGGAACGGCAGTATGGCTCGGCCTACGCCTTTTATGATGCCATGGGCATTGAAAGAAGCGATAAAGAGGCCAGAATGATGGCGATGCTTCGGAACTGGATGTTTTTTGATGCACCCCATGTGTTGTTTATTACCATGGAAAAATACCTGAATATCATGGGGGGTGTGGACATGGGGATCTATGCCCAGACCCTGTCTTTGTTGATGATGGAAGCTGGTATATCAAGCTGCATGCAGGGTGCGCTCGGGTAGTATTCTGATCCTGTTCGAGAATTTTTATCGATACCTTAGAATCATGGTATTCTTTTTGGTATGTCCTTTGGGTATGAAGATACAACCGCCAAAGTAAACACCACGCGTACGGAAAGGGCGGCGCTGGAAGACTCGGTGACATTTTTTGGTTTTAAAAACGTATCTGGTTTTAAATTAATATTTTACGGTAGACCGACCCCATGGATTAGATCAGGGAAAAGGCGATGCTACACATGATAATCCCAATCAGGGTATCCAAAATTCGCCAGGCAGTGGGGTTTTTGAAAACAGGTGCCAGCATCTGCCCGCAAAAGCTCAAAGAGAAAAACCAGACAAAAGATGCAGATGCGGCTCCCACCCCGAAAAAAAGACGACTCTGGCCATTAAACTGTCCCCCAATGCTGCCAATGAGAAGCAGGGTGTCAATATAACAATGGGGATTGAGCCAGGTCACCGCCATGGTGGTGGCAATGGCTGTGCGAAGGCTGCATTTTTTTTGTTCTGCATTCAGTACATTCCCCTGGAAGGCAGATTGAAACGCTTTAAATCCATACCATAACAGGAATGCCGCGCCGCCCCAGGCCCCTGCTGCTGCCAACCGGGGGGAAGATGCAATCACGGTGCCCACACCGGAAATACCAATGGTGATAAGCAGTGCATCACAGAGACTGCACATCAAGGCAATGAGCAGATGATGGTTTTTTCTGACCCCCTGTGAAAGTACAAAGGCATTTTGTGCGCCGATGGCAACGATCAATCCGCCGCTGACCCCCATTCCCTGGAAAAATGGTCCCCACATTGATTCTCTCCTGAGTTTCATTCTCTGCATGTTCAGGCGTGTGCCTGATAAATTTTTGGACCTGCCTCATGCTCTCATGGAGCGTGTGGCGTGGCCGGTGTTGTATTCAAATCTCATATTTCCCATGTAACAGGGGGGATATAGCATGTGAATTGAAATAAATAAAATTAATAGATTTTATTATGGATAAATTATGTTAATAATAAGAGATGCTTGATTATAAACTTTTAGAAGCCTTTGAAGCTGTCATCAGGGAGGGTGGTTTTGACAAGGCCGCCAAAGTTATTCATCTTACCCAGTCCGCCGTCTCCCAGCGCGTGAAACTCCTTGAAGTTCACATGGGGCAGGTACTGCTCATTCGGACAACGCCACCAACGCCTACGCCGGCCGGTGGACGTCTATTAAAACATTATCTCCAGGTGAAATTACTGGAGAGCGATGTCACCCGGGAAATGGCACCTGGCTCAAAGAGAAGTCTGGTTTCCCTTGCCATTGCTTTAAACGAAGATTCCCTTGCCACATGGTTCCCCACATGCATTGCCCCGTTTTTAACTCAATATCCGGTACTCATGGATTTGCGGGTGGATGATCAGGAGCAGACCCATCAATTTTTAAGTGATGGTCAGGTGCTGGGATGCATCAGTTCACGCTCAGAGGCCGTGCAGGGGTGTACCGTTTCTTTTCTTGGGGGCATGAATTACCGGTTGGTGGCGACACCGGAATTTGTAACGCAGTGGTTCCCCCAGGGTCTGAATTTCCAGAGCATTGAAAAAGCGCCGGCTGTGATTTTTAATCGCAGGGATAAATTGCATACCCTGTTGTTGTCACAACTCTTTAAAGGGGGGCTGCCGCAGATTTCAAGTCATTATGTACCGTCTCCAGAGCAATTTGCCTGGATGATTGCATCTGGGTTTGCATATGGCATGCTCCCGGATCAGCAGAGTCTTGGGATGCTGGACGACGGCGGGCTTGTGGACCTATGCCCCAATGAGCATGTTCAAGTTGATCTTTACTGGCACCGATGGAATATTGCCTCTCCCATGATCGATGCCTTGACCCGGTGTCTGGAACAAGGAGCGGGGAAGCTTTTATGTAAAAAATAGCCAGGGAAGTCCCAGCTGATGCCCGGTAATGATCCTGGGCGAGACCGGAGTGGGTAAGGAGCTTCTGGCTCGTCACTTTCTGAGGCGGTATGCTGTAAAATATAATCACCCGGATCTTGATATGACTCTGGCCGACGAGGCCATGCTCCTGAATTATAGCTGGCCGGGAAATATCCGGGAACTTCAAAATATAATGGAACGTGCGGCGCTATTGTCCGACGGGCATGGTCTGGCACTGAATCTACCTACAGGAATACCATCCTATTCAAAAAATCCCTTTGAAGACATGCCCACCCTGGAGGAGATGCAGTGTCGATATATCAATTATGTATTGGAGAAAACAGAAGGGAAAAGATATCATTTAAAACCTAAAGCCGTGAATGTAATTTTTATGTAACAAACAGAATCCATAGGGGCTGACATGCAATTATTTATAGATTTTGAGAAAATGACCGGGGTGTTCGCTGCGGCAGCAAGTGAAGGCCGATTCCAGCTGTTTGAATATGAAACATATGAAGTGTTAAGTGCCCTGGGGTCAGAGTCAGTGCCCCGGCATCATTTGCTGGCCCGAAATCATCGCCTAACCACTGAACTGCTTTCCCAGTTCATGGAAGACAAGGTAGTACTAAAGATAGTCAGCCCGGATATTGTCCATAAGTCCGATGTTGGGGGGGTAAAAGTGGTGCCCCGGATTCTTGGAAAAGTCAGAAGCGAAAGCCGCCGCATGGTGGATATGGTGTGTGGTAAATTTGCCGCCTTTCTGGAAAAAAACGGAAATCATGATCCGTCATTGCAGGAATACTCAGCACTTTCCGGGGATGATTTGTGCAATACCATTAACAAAAAGATAAAAGGGGTCCTGATCACCCAGTTTCTGCCCCCGGAGTCGGATTCCCTGGGCAATGAGTTGCTGGTCAGTCTCCGGTGGACAAGGGAATTTGGTATGGTCATTACCGCAGGGCTTGGGGGCACTGATACTGAACTTTATGCAGAACGATTTCGTCTGGGCCAGGCTGTGGTGTCTGCCTCCACGGCGGATGTGTCCGGAGATGCCTTTTTTGAGATATTTAAAAAAACAATAGCCTATGAGAAACTCTCGGGCCAGACTCGGGGGGCAACCCGTCTGATTTCCGATGAACAGCTCATGGAATGTTTCAGTGCCTTTATTGCCGTTGGTAACTACTTTTCTCCATTAAATGATACGGCACCTTATATAATTGAAGAGCTGGAGGTAAACCCCTTTGCCCTGGTGGACTATGAAATGGTTCCTCTGGATGGGTTGTGCCGGTTTTCAGAGCCCTTTTCCCCCAGGACTTCCCGCAGTGTGGAACGCATCGCCTACCTTCTTCATCCTGAAAATGTGGTCATCATCGGGGTTAGTTCAACAAAAATGAACTTTGGACGAAATATTCTGCAAAATATGATCAAGTCAGGCTTTCCCAAAGATAACATTACCATCGTATCACCAAGTGTAAAAGAGATTGACGGGGTTGCATGCGTCAAAGATATTACCCAAATCCACGATACAGACCTGATAATCCTTGCCGTGGGGGCGCACCAGGTACCGCAGCTTATTGATGAGATCATTGATAATGATCGAGCCAAAAGTGTTATTCTCATTTCCGGTGGCCTGGGGGAAACGCTGGACAGTCAGGAAAAGGCCAGACAGGTGGTGGAGAAAATTTCCAAGGCCCATTCCCGGGAACAGGGAGGTCCTGTCTTTCTGGGAGGTAATTGCCTGGGGGTTATTTCAAGGCCAGGTAAGCTGGATTCTTTTTTCACCCCCGAGGCATGTTCTCCCCAGCGACGAAATCAGAATGCCGGTCCGGTGGCCCTGGTGAGTCAAAGTGGTGCCTTTGCGCTGGTGAGGATGACCTGCCTTGTATCTGGAGATCCGGCGTACAATATCACCGTTGGAAACCAGCTGGATCTCACCATCGGAGATTGTATTACATGGCTGGCCGATGCGGATAATATCGGTGTGATCTGTGTCTATGTGGAGGGGTTTCAGGATCTTGACGGCCTTCACACCTGCCGGGGAATCAGAAAAGCGGTGCAAAATAAAAAAGAGGTTCTGGTGTACAAGGCCGGGCGCACCCCGGAAGGAAAACAGGCCACCTCCGGTCATACCGCATCCGTTGCAGGGGACTATATGGTCTGCACCTCATGTCTCAGGCAGGCGGGTGCCCTGGTGGCAGATAGTCTCGAAGAGTTTGACGGCCTTGCAAATATGGCGTTATCCCTGCACACAAAAAAAATATCAGGGTATAGGGTGGGGGCCTTGAGTTCGGCTGGCTTTGAGTGTGTGGGCGTTGCAGATGCCCTTGAGGTTCGGGACTCCAGCCTTGAATTGCCTTTGTTTTCCCTTGATACCCGGGAGACCATTGCTGCTCTCTTTGAAAAATCCGGTCTTGCAGAAATCATGGATATTAAGAATCCCCTGGACATTACCCCAGCAGCGCCGGATAACATTTTTGTTGAGGTGATCAAGGCCATGATCCAGGACGATGGGATTGATATTATTGTAACATCTCTTGGGTCATTGGCACCAGCCACCTCGGATACACCTGACCCCGATGATCCCAAAGGCTTTACAACGGATAAAAATAGTCTGACATCATTGTTGCCGGGTATCATGGCCAAGTCTGATAAACCGCTGGTGGTTTTCAATGATGCCGGCAGAAGCCACGAGCCCATTAATAATTGGTTAAGGCAAAAAGGCATCCCCGTTTTTAATACATCCCGCCAGGCCATGAGTTTGCTTGCGCGGTATACTGCCTATCGACGTCGGATACGAGGTTCCGTTTAAACCGTATAAAAACACTGTCCATGAAGGGGAAATCAATGCAAAAAGCGGGTTTGGTTACAAGATGGGCCATGCTCACGGTTGTCGAGGGGACACTTTTTTTGTTTGGTGCTAGTTTAATCGGCCGGGAGGTTGCCCAAAACATTATCTGGATTCTTTGGTTTACAGGCTCCTTGACCGGATAGACAATGCAATATGTAGGGGGAAAATCGGTATCATAGACAATTGGATATTTATTGAGTATGAATGTGGGGTGGGGTTATGGAGTGGGGGCATCGTGGGGTGGGCTCAGGCTTGCTTTATTGGCGCTTGAAACACAGGCACAGGTGGTTGTAAAAAGCATAGAGCCTGATAAAAAAATTCAGGCTTTAATACCAGATAGCCTGCCCCTCATTGGCCCGCCAACTGTGACGGGTGGCCCATTTTGTGATCAAGCCCTATTTAAATTTTCAGCTAAAAGGAGAATATGTACAATGAGCATTGATGAAATATTGAAAAAACGTCTGTCGGTACGGGCCTTTTTGGATAAGCCCGTACCAGAGGAAACCTTGAATCGGATTTTCAGCAGTGCCCAGAGGTCTCCATCCAACTGTAATGTTCAACCATGGCAAATTTATGTGATATCCGGTGCAAAAAAAAATGAGTTAAAGGATAAATTGGTGGAAGCCGTGATGAGAGGCAACCCCCCAAATCCTGATTTTGACTGGCAGATCAAATATGAAGGTATTCACAAGGAACGTCAGTATGGCGCTGCCTATGCCCTTTATGGTGCCATGGACATTGAAAGAAGTGATAAAGAGGCCAGAATGATGGCGATGCTTCGGAACTGGATGTTTTTTGATGCACCCCATGTGTTGTTTTTTACCATGGAAAAGTACCTGGGTATCATGGGGGCTGTGGATATGGGGATCTATGCCCAGACTCTGTCTCTTTTGATGACGGAAGCAGGTATATCAAGCTGCATGCAGGGTGCGCTCGGGCAGTATCCTGATCCTGTTCGAGAATTTTTATCGATCCCAGACAGCCATGGTATTCTTTTTGGAATGTCCTTTGGTTATGAAGATACAACCGCCAAAGTAAATACCACGCGTACGGAAAGGGTGGCGCTGGAAGATTCGGTGACGTTTTTGGGTCGGGCCATGACAAAGTCCTGATATAAAATAATAACATCAGTTTTTTTGCAGTTTTTACCCATAGAATCATAGGATAGGTAGGATTAATGAAAAAAAACAAAGCAATTATTTTGTCAGGAGATGCTGATACTTATGAGGAAATTCTGTTTGATGAAAATTTGCCGGGACTTTCCATTCAAGCCTGCCGGGATTCGGATCAGGCTGTACCCCATCTGAAAGACAGCAATATTATTTTTGGAACCCCGGCCCTTGTCTGCCCGTTGTTGTCCCAGGCTCCCCGGGTAAAATGGATTCAGTCCATGTGGGCGGGCATCACCCCTTTTCTGGAGCCCGGCATGCGACGGGACTATCTTTTAACAGGGGTAAAAGAGGTGTTCGGTCCCATGATGGCCGAGTACGTGATCTGCCATATGTTAATGCATGAGCGTCGTTCCCTTGATCGCTTTAAGAGCCAGCTTGAAAAACAATGGGATACCACACCACCGGGAATACTGATGGGAAAATGTGTGGGAATCATGGGAATTGGTTCCATTGGGAAGGCCATTGCCGGGGCCACAAAGTTCTTTGGCATGGAAACCCGGGGATTTTCCCGGACAAAAACCCAATGCAGGCAGATTGATCGCTGTTATTTGCCCAGGGAGCTGACCTCCTTTATTAAGGGACTGGACTATTTGGTGTGCGTGTTGCCGGACACACCTGAGACCACCGGAATTATTGATGCAACCCTTTTAAAGGCCATGCCGGATACCACCCTTATCATAAACGTTGGCAGGGGAAATGTCATACATGAGGCAGCCTTGATCCAGGCATTGAAAAATAGAGATATCGCAGGGGCTGTGCTGGATGTGTTCCAGGAGGAACCCCTGCCGCCGGATCATGGATTCTGGCAAACCCCCAATACCATCATCACCTCCCACACGGCGGCATTGAGTTTTCCAGGGGACATTGCCCCCATATTTGTTGAAAATTATAAACGGTTCATCAACAAGGAGCCCCTGATATATCGGATTGATTTTGAACATGGATATTAGTGGGGAGGGGTTATGATCAGCAAGCTATTTCTTTTTGGTCGGATTGTGGTATTAATGTGTTTTTTGTAAGTAATGAATGGACGTAATAATTCGTGAGGAATAAATGGGGAACGAGAGGAGTAATGGGGAAAGAAATAACCATTTTAGCTGTTGATGATTCAGAAATAAATCTTGATATACTCGTGGGTATATTAAAAAGGTATGATGTCATTCCGACACTTTCAGGCGAAGAAGCCTTGGAAATTCTGCAGGAAGAGAAAGTGGACCTGATACTCCTGGATATTGTAATGCCGAAAATGGATGGCTTTGAGGTCTGCCGTCGCATTAAGGCTGATGAGAGGACCCGGGAGATACCCGTGATTTTCATTACCGTTAAAAACAGCGAACAGGACATACAGAAATGTTTTGAACTCGGGGTCGTGGATTATGTTGCGAAACCCTTTAATGCCATAGAACTTTTGGCAAGGGTCCGAACGCATCTGAAATTGCGCAGCTATCAGGTTCGGCTGAAAGAGACTGTGAAGCAGCAGGCTCAATTGGCGTTCATAAAGAACCCATCTCAATTGAAGCAGGATTTGTTGCAACTTCATGGCATAACGGGCAATATGATAAAAGAATTGGAAAAAGAGGCCCCCATGAACAGAAAGGAAATAACGGCCGACTGCATGCAAATTCAACAAAGGCTCAACCGCCTGATAGATGGTTTATAAATCGAGTTAATTTTTAGCCATTTTGGATGGGGTCAGAACACAGGCCAGACCCTGTTGGTTACCGATTGTGATGGCTTGCCGATATTGTGACCAAGTCCCAAAAAAATAAATTCAAAGCGTTTCCTGGAGCATGGGAAAAAATGAATGAAAATATAGAAAAGACGATTCTAGTGGTGGATGATAACGAAAGCAATATTGATATGATCCTTGCCATTTTAAAGGAGTATGACGCCATTCCCTCAACTTCCGGTGAGGATGCGCTTGCATTGATCAAAGAAGAATCCATCGACCTGGTGTTGCTGGACATACTGATGCCTGGAATGGACGGCTATACGGTGTGCCAAATACTGAAGAATCAACCGGATACACAGGATATCCCGATCATATTTATTACCGCTAAAAGTGACGAAGAAAGCATTGAAAAAGCCTATGACCTGGGCGGTACCGACTATGTAACCAAACCTTTCAAGCCCAAAGAACTTCTGGCTCGGGTGAAGGTTCAGCTTAAACTTCAGGATATGCTCAGAGAGCTGGATTTTCTGGCCACCCGTGACAGCCTTACCGGCATTTATAATCGAAGAAAATTTTTTCAACTGGCTGAACAAATGTATGCTGAAGCATCAGATGATCTTTACGCCGTGATGATAGACATTGATCACTTTAAACGCGTCAATGACAAATATGGTCATCAAACTGGAGATATTGCGTTGAAAAATATAACCTCCGTTATTTCCCAGGTGCTTCCGGATTCATCGCTTTTTGGCCGTATGGGTGGAGAAGAGTTTGCCGTTCTTCTAAAGGCAAGTGATCAGACCCAGGCCATGGAAATGAGCTCCCTGCTTCAACAAAAAGTATGTGAAATCCCCATTAATACCGAGGGTGGTTTGACCATATCCTGTACCATCAGTAGCGGTGTTACACGCAAACAGGAAGATATCGTCTCGTTGGATCATTTGTTAAGGTTGGCTGATCAGGCCTTATACAAAGCCAAGGAGGGTGGTCGGAATCGAAGTATTTTCAGGGATGTATAATTTAAGGAATTATTTTGAAATCAATTCTGAACGGCATAATCATTTATCTGGTGCTTTTGTTCCCTGTGGCAGCCGGTGCTTTGGAATTTACACCCGAGGAAAAGGCATTCATCACCTCAACTCCTGAAATCAGGGTCGCCATGATGCCGGATTTTTCCCCATTCTCATACATAATCCAGGATGCAATCGGCGGATTTGAACACGACCTGCTCGCATTACTTTCCCAAAGAACGGGTTTGAAGTTTACCAAGCGGCTGGGCAACTGGAATGCGAATCTAACTGCTTTTAAAGCCAAAAAACTGGATATGATTGTCAGCATCTCGTACAAAAAAGAGCGGGAGCCTTTTACCCTTTTCACTAAGCCCTACTATGAAATTCCCATCATGATCTTTGTGCGGGATAATTTTGGAGAGTATCACGGATTAGAAAGTCTGGCGGGTAAGAAAGTGGGCGTGCTCAAGGACATTTTTTATAGCAAAGAGCTGGAAAAAATGGGAACCATGGAGCTTATGGTCTATGAGACATATGATGAGATAACCAAAGCCCTGGTATTTGGAAAAATCGATGCGCTTATTCAGAATTTGCCTAATATCAACCATCTGATCAAAAAGAATGTCTATACAAATTTAAAACTGGCCGGTGAACTTCAACTGCCGGGTATCAATAGGGAGGATTTGCGTTTTGGCATAGACCCGGACAAACCCATTCTACGTTCGATCATTCAAAAAGGGCTGGATTCCATTTCTGAAAAAGAAAAGGAGGCATTGGCCAACCTTTGGATTGGTGCGACACAGAACAGCAGAGGCAGTCTTTTAAAATTCAGTACAAAAGAGGATGCCTATCTGGTCGACAAGGAAACCATCACCATGTGCGTTAATCCCGATTGGGAGCCCTATGAAAAGATTAACGAACAGGAAAAGCATGAAGGGCTGGCGGCTGAATACATGCAGCTCATCGCCCAGAAAATTGGAAAACCATTTACCCTGTTGCGCACCAAAACATGGCAAGAGACATTGGAAAAAGCTAAAGCCGGGGAATGCGATATTATATCATTCCTGGAACCAAGTCCCGACCGCAAAGCATTTTTAAGCTTCACCGATCCCATCTATGAGGAGCCCGAAGTGATCATCGTTAAAAATGATGTTTCCTATCTCGGTGGCCTCAACGCCTTAAAAGGAAAAACAGTGGGGGTTCTCAAAGGTTCCCGGACGGCGGGAATGATCAACAATGAATATCCGGAAATCCGGGTGGTTTATGTGGAAAGCCATACCAAAGCCATGCGAATGGTTTCCGGCGGCGAGCTTTCTGCTGCGATTACTCCCCTGGTAGGGGCGGCATATCTCATTGCCAAAGAGCGGCTGTTTGATATTAAGATCATCGGTGATACAGGCCTCAAAAATCGCTATGCCATGGGGGTAAACAAAAATGATATCATGCTGCAGGGCATTATGAAAAAAGCAGTGCTGGCCCTGACAGACGATGAGGTTGAAGAGGTCAGCAATAAATGGCTTTCGGTTCGCATGGAAAAAGGAACGGACTACAGTCTGATCTGGAAAATCCTGGCTGGCGTTGTGCTGATCCTAATGGGTGGGGTTTACTGGAATCGCAAACTTACCCATATCAACATGCAGCTTGCGGCGGCCAAAAAAAAGGCAGAAGATGCGACTGTAACAAAGTCCACCTTTCTGGCTAATATGAGTCATGAAATTCGCACGCCCATGAACGCCATTACCGGTATGATCTATCTGATGAAACAAACCCGTTTGGATGCAACACAAAGCGGATATGTTCATAAGATTGAAAACTCGGCCAACTCTCTGTTGGGGCTGATCAACGACATTCTTGACTTTTCCAAGATCGAAGCTGGAAAGCTTGCCATTGAAGAAATTGATTTCGACCTGCACACCGTCATCGACAACGTCACTACCCTGGTGGAACTTAAGGCCATAGAAAAGGGTTTGGAGTTTGTTGTCAGCTATGATCAAGGCATGCATATGAATCTCCACGGTGACCCCCTGCGGCTGGGGCAGATACTCACAAATCTTGCCAACAATGCTGTGAAATTTACCCAGACAGGAGAGGTGGGCATTTACATTACCCGTTTGAAACAAGACCGTTACCGGTTCATGGTTCGCGATACGGGTATCGGGATGACACCCAAACAGCAGTCGAATCTTTTTCAATCCTTTTCCCAGGCTGATGCCGGAACGACCCGCAAATATGGTGGGACCGGTCTGGGGCTTGCAATTTCCAGGCAGCTTGTGGAAATGATGGCAGGCCATATCTGGGTTGAAAGTGAGCCTGGCAGGGGCAGTACCTTTACATTTGAGGTGAACCTGGGAGAACAGGAGAGCAAGCCCAAAAGTCTTCGGCAATTCCCGGATAAAAATGTGCTGATTGTGGATGATACGCCAAGCTGGCAAAAGATACTGACCCGCCTTCTCAAAGGGTTTAATATCGGTGTCACCACAGCTGATAGCGGTGAAGAAGCCATTTCAATGATTTGCCAGCAGAAACAAAATTTTGATCTGGTGCTGATGGATTGGAAGATGCCGGGCCTTGACGGGATTGAAACCACAAAAAAAATCCGTGAACAATGCCAAAGCCTCCCGCCCACCATCATCATGGTATCGGCCTATCGCCAGGATAGCCTGCTCAATGCCGCCAAAGAGCAAGGCATAGAGATTTTTTTGCAAAAACCCGTCAATCCGTCCCTGCTTTACAACGTGATCATGGAGGTGTTTGGCGAGAAAATCAAGCGCGAATACCAAAAAAATGTTCAGTGCTCCTCTCTTAAAAATGAGCTCACAACTCTGAGTGGAAGCACGATTTTGTTGGCCGAAGACAACAGCATGAACCGGGAAATTGTGCATGGCATGCTTTCTCACAGCGGAATTCTGATCGTGGATGCCAGCAACGGCAGAGAGGCGGTCCAAATGGTGGAGGCGGAACCGGAAAAATATGAGCTGATCTTGATGGATATCCAGATGCCTGAGATGGATGGATATGAAGCCGCAGGTCTGATTCGGAAGCAAAACAGCGACCTTCCGATCATTGCACTAACCGCCAACGCACTGGTCAGCGATATTGCTAAAACCAAAGCTGCCGGGATGCAGGAGCACCTTAATAAGCCCA
Source organism: Desulfocicer niacini (assembly GCF_054657595.1). Classification (NCBI taxonomy): domain Bacteria; kingdom Pseudomonadati; phylum Thermodesulfobacteriota; class Desulfobacteria; order Desulfobacterales; family Desulfobacteraceae; genus Desulfocicer; species Desulfocicer niacini. The sequence goes on along the minus strand of NZ_BAAHYK010000015.1, from coordinate 56,702 downwards.
TTGATGTCGAAAAGTTGTTTGCCACACTGCTGAAGTACATCAGTAAAAAATGTGAGGTAAAAGCTGTAGCCGTTAAAGCGGAACCGGAAGAGGGGCCAGACGGCACACCTCCTGATATGATCCATGTCAATACCCGGGCCGGTATCTCAAGGGTCATGGGTGATGCAACTCTCTATGAAAAATTGTTGGGTGATTTTGTGCGCAATTACAGCACGCTAAAAGTCTCTCCCCAAAAGGAAGATTTTAAGAGAAACATTCACACAATTAAGGGTCTCAGCGCCGCCATTGGTGCAGAAACGCTCAGTGAAGTATCCAAAGCTTTAGAAGATGACCCAAATGTTAAAAATCTTACAGCATTTCAGCAACAATTGACCCTGGTATGTGATGAGATAGTACGCACGGTTAAATTCAAAGAAGATTTAACGATACATAAACCTCTTTCCATAGAACGTGAGCTGGAATTGCTGCAGGAACTCAAAACCGCACTGAAATCCAGGCGGAAAAATCTCTATGCCCCCTTGCTTGAAGAATTGCCCGGACATGAGGAATTAAAATTGTTGGTCAAGCGGTACAAATTCAAAGATGCATTGGAGATATTGGAAAAGGAAATAAACTGAACCGGGCCAAGTGACTGAACACTTCGTCCTTGGAGAGGGATCAACAGATTCAATATTGTCACCCTGCATTATATGAAATATCGATTTGCAATAATAATTTTTTCCATGTAGTTTAATTTAATTTTATCCATAAACAATCAATCTGGTACCCGTTCTATATTTTTTACTCAACGGGTACAAATCAATCAAAAAAGGATCACTCATGCTCATTTTTCCCATAATTCGTTGACGTAGATGCTGCTCTGCTGCCCGTGCTGGTGGCTGCTGCTCTGCTGCATGGGGAATGCAGACATGCGTGTCCTTTCACCATCTTTCCGACTGACCGCTCTTCACTGTCTCATTCCTTTTGCAGTTTTTAATTTATAAAACCCCACTTATAGAATGTTTAATAGGGGATTAATGATTTTGTGGCAGATGTATCTGCCATGCCGTCATCAACTTATCTGGGAGAAAGATACCCCAGTTTTTTGCAAAAGGAAACTCACTATGCTGGATCGGTTGAATATCACCCACCAGAAAACAGAAATCAAAGACAAGGTCCGGGAGCTGCTGCCCGATGGAAATTTCAACATTTGCCTGACCTGCGGTGCCTGTGCCAGCGGCTGCCCTGCCACGGGCATCATGGATATGGATCCTCGTAAATTTGTACGTATGGCCACATTGGGCATGGATGCGGAGCTGGAAAGAAATCCCTGGATCTGGACCTGCACCATGTGTAAACGATGTTATGACCTTTGCCCCATGCATCTCAATATCCCCCAGCTTATTTACTATCTGCGTTCCCAATGGCCCAGAGAAGAGCGGCCCAAGGGGATTCTCGGCTCCTGTGATCATCATCTGAAATCCCGGGGAGGCGCCATGGGAGTCCCCTTAGATGACTTCACCTTCACCGTGGAGGATCTGGCCGAGGAGTGTCGGGAAGAACAGCCTGGTTTTGAAGAGCTTAAAGCCGACATCGACCGTGAGGGGGCCTTCTTTGCCCTGAACCAGAACTCCCGGGAACCGGTGACAGAGCCCGATGAGCTTTTGCCCCTGTGGAAAATTCTTCACACCGTGGGAGCCGACTGGACCTACTACTCCACCATGTGGGCCGGAGAGAACTATTGCATGTTTCTGGCCGACGATCCCTCCTGGGAAAAAATTATCCGCGAACAGGCGGAACACATTGACCGGTTGGGATGCAAGGTGCTCATCAACACCGAGTGCGGCCACTCCTTTTTTGCCCTGTGGGAAGGTCTGCAGCGTTTCAATATCCCCCATAATTTTGAGTTGAAAAGTATTGTGGAACTCTATGCCCAGTGGATCAGAGAAGGAAAACTTAAGGTGAATTCCGACTGGAATAAAACAAACATCAAATTCACTGTCCAGGACCCCTGTAACCTTATCCGCAAATCCCGGGGGGACGACATGGCCCAGGATCTGCGATTCGTGGTGAAACAGGTTGTTGGGGAAGACAATTTTGTGGACATGACCCCCAACCTGTCCAACAACTTCTGCTGTGGAGGCGGCGGTGGGTCCCTGCAATCCGGGCTCAATGACGAGCGGCACGCCTACGGCAAAACCAAGTTTGATCAGATCATGGCCACCGGGGCCACCTATGTGGTCACTCCCTGCCACAACTGCCACGCCCAGATTGAAGATCTCTCCCACCACTTCAGCGGCGGATATCAGACAGTTCATCTATGGACCCTGATCTGTTTATCACTGGGAATATTGGGAGAAAATGAAAGAACTTACCTCGGGCCAGATCTGGCCGATTATGGATTGGAATAAAGGAGAAAACAATGATTAACGTCACTGAAAAAGCACAGGAACAAATTAAGGCCTTTTTTGAAAGCAGAGACATTAAGCCCGTTCGGATTTTTTTAAACCAGGGGTGCGGTGGAGCCCAGCTGGCCATGGCCCTGGACGACAAAAAAGAGACCGATGCGGCAACAGAAATAGCCGGGGTCACCTACCTCATGGACACCGACCTTCTGAAAGACGCAACACCGGTTGAAATTGATTTTTCCGGAACGGGATTCCAAATTTCTTCCAGTCTGGAGCTTTCATCCGGGTGCTCCTCCTGCGGCAGTCACGGTTCCTGCTGTTCATAAGAACTCGTGGTAACGGCGGACGATTGTGGGGTTATACTTCATATCGCCTCCAAGGAATTTTACACGCTTGGGAAAAGGCTTCCTCCCCAAATGGGAGGAAGTCTACCGAAAGTGTAAGCTGGAAAATGGGAATGTAAATATAATGAAACGAAGAATATATATACACACCCGGGTTGAAAAAGAGCTGGAACGTCTGAAAGAACAGGAAAATACACCGGGATTTGCTGCGGAAAGGGCCCATCAGATCATTTGCTCCCTTGCTGGAGGAGAATCCCTGATCAATGCCGGAAGGCTCTCCAGAAAGGGAGATGCCCGCATCCGAAACTGTCTGAAATATAATCTTGGCAAAGGGTATCGACTTGTCTGTGTAAAAGAAAAAAATAATATTTACGTGTTGTTCAGCGGCAATCACGACAGTTGCCATACCTGGCTGGACAAGCACCGGGGCCTTAAAATTGAGAGCATCATGGAGCAAATGGTCCCCTTTGGCGGCAGTTCGTTTCCGGCCTGTGCCGTGCGTCCTCCCCATTGTACAAGATCTGAAATAGGGGAGAGCAATGATTCATGGGACGGGATAGATAAAGAGGCCGATCCCCTGCCGAGAATTTCTCAAAAGGATCTGAGAGTCGTTTTCCAGGGAATAGTCAATGCGTTGTCTTAGCCCATGGAAACAATATGTGTTTGAAATCGAGAGAATGACAATTTTCATCAAGGTGATTGCAATGAGTTATACCACATAAATGAGCTCGGTTAACAATACCTTCGTCAATTTTTAGAATGTGGTTGTGAGCAGGATCACAAGGCTCTGTATGTTGTGTGTTTATGATTTTAAAATCGCATCATATGGCTGGCAAGCTGATCAAAAATATAATTGGCGAAGGTGTTAGTTAAAAGCCATAATTAGAATTACTGATTTACCATGAAAGGAAGAAAAATGACTGAAGATTATCGATCCATGTGGACGGATCTTGGACTGGATCTGGATGGCCACGACGCATTGCTGAAAGTGCTGGGAAACGCTTATAAAGATATCTACCTGGCCCAGAGAAATCGGCCGGAGGGAATGGGGTATTTTGATTTTGTGATGAGTGAAGTCCACGGACTGCGCATCAAGGAGCTCATGGATGAAAAGGCATCCGGTCGAAAGATCATCGGTTCATATTGCGTCTTTGTCCCCGAAGAGATAGCCCTTGCCGCCAATGCCACACTGGTGGGGCTCTGCTCCGGGGCGGATTTTGCAATGGAATCGGTTGAGCAATTGTTGCCCAGAAACACTTGTGCGTTGATTAAATCTTCCTTTGGGTTTAAGCTTGGTAAGGTGTGTCCCTATCTTGAAAGCGCAGACATGATCGTAGGGGAGAACACCTGCGACGGCAAGAAAAAAGCCTATGAATCCCTGGGACATCTGGTGGACAATCTCTATGTCATGGATCTGCCCCAGATGAAAACCGAAAACGGAAGAGCCCTTCTCAAAGGAGAATATCTGCGATTCAAGGATGCGGTTGAAGCCCTAACCGGTGTCACAGTTACTGCGGAATCCCTCAAGTCTGCCATTGACGTGGTCAATGCCAAACGGGCCGCCATTCATCGCCTTTCCAGCCTGCGCAAGGCAGATCCTGCCCCGATTTCCGGGCTGGATGCTCTGCTGGCCAACCAGGTGTTTTTTTACGACAACCCTGCTCGGTTCACGGAGTCGGTTCATAAAATATGTGATGAACTGGAAAAACGCATACAGGATAAAAAAGGGGCCTTTCCGGAAAAGACCCCGCGCATACTGGTTTCGGGATGTCCCCAGGCGGTACCCAACTGGAAACTGCCCATGATTGTGGAGACATCCGGAGCTGTCATCGTGGGGGAAGAGTCGTGTGTTGGGGAACGGGGCACCCGTCACCTCACAGCCGACACCGGCAACACTGTGGACGAGATGATGGATGCTCTGGTGGATCGCTATTTTCAGGTGGACTGTGCCATTTTTACTCCCAATGAACAACGTCTTTTAAATATCCAGGAAATGGCGGCATCCTATCAAGCCGACGGAGTGATCCATTACGGCCTGCAGTTCTGTCAGCCCTATCTCATGGAATCCATCCCAGTGGAAAAGGCCCTGGAAGAAAAAGGTATCCCCTGTCTTCGCATTGAAACCGACTACGGCATGGAGGATATGGGGCAGCTCAAAACCCGGGTGGAAGCTTTTGTGGAGCAACTCAGATAGGAGAATATCATGCGTTTTGCCGGAATTGATATCGGGTCCCGGACTATAGAATTTGTAATTGTGGATGAATCGGGGAAAATTCACCACTCCGCCCAGGCAGACACGGGATTTGATCCCATGACCGAAACAAAAAAACTCATGGACGGTGTTCGGTACGACGGCATCATGGCCACCGGTTATGGGCGCAATCTTTTTGAGATTTCCTTTGAGGCCCCCACGGTGACGGAAATCAAGGCCCATGCCCGGGGGGCGCGGGCGTTTTTTCCCGACGTTGAAACCATTCTGGACATTGGGGGGCAGGACAGCAAAGCCATTGCACTGGCTGATACCGGTCGGGTGAAAAAATTTGAAATGAACGATCGGTGCGCCGCCGGCACCGGTAAATTTCTTGAAATTATGGCCAGGGCATTGGGATTTAGCATTGAGGATTTTGGCAGGGCCGCCCTTTCTGCTTCAAAAGATCTCCATATTTCCAGCATGTGTACTGTGTTTGCCGAGTCCGAAGTGACCTCTCTTATCGCCAGGGGAGAAGATCGGCAGGAGATTGCCCGGGGGCTTCACACCAGTGTCATCCGCAGGGCCGCCGGCATGCTCAATCGGGTTTCCGCTGAGGGGGATATTGTTTTCACTGGCGGGGTGGCTAAAAATCCGTGTATGGTGGAACTGTTGTCGGAAAAGCTTAATCGGAAAATTCGGGTCTCCTCGGATCCACAGATGAATGGGGCCTATGGGGCCGCCTTGTTGGCTGCTGAAAATCAGGAGAGGTGAACAGCTTCCATGAGTTCCTTCATTCAATGATCATCTTACTTTGATTATAACGTTTTTTTGGGTTTTGATCATCAAGTTTAAGAAGGTGTTGTAAAAAAAATTATCATGAAAGTGTCGCTGTAGTGTTAATGGCTGATAGCTTAACATTACAGCGACACTTCGCAACTTTAACCCGGCAGCGAATACCAAACTCCGGGTTTGGTCTCAACGTGGACGCCTCCCCATGCTCTCAGGTCCTTAAGCCCGCGATGAGGCGATTGGGAACAGACAGCAGGCCAAAAAGATCCAGAATGTCCCGGACAACGATGTCCGCAGCTGTCATGGCAGCCACCGCCATTCCTTCCTTGAGCATTACACCGACACCTATTTTTGCGGTTTTAAGCATCCGTGCATCATTGGCCCCGTTTCCGGCGGCCAGGGTTTTTTCTGCGCCAAGGGACGATACATAATCCTGTTTTTTTTTATCCTGAGCCTTTTCTGAGATTACTTTCAGGGTGCAGTTTATTCCTTCAAGTTCCTTTTTTACAGACCCGAAGGTGTCTGCCGTAAGGACATGGAATTCAACCTGTCCGGCAAGGGATGCCATGGCCTTTCCAAGTCCTGGAAGCAGGCAGCCGTCTTCTGCAATGGTGCCATTAAAATCCAGCACCACATGCTGGATGCTCACAGGCCCGAAACCGGGAATATCAATGTTGATCATATCTTTTTATCCTTAATTTACGGGGATGTTTTTGTCCCCATTAGATTTGCCGCTTCTGCCTGTGTAAGCTTAATGAAAGAATGCAACATGGCAATGCGTTGTTTAAGCAAAGTACAGTAAAAAATTCTTCAACCAGAAGCCAAAATATTGGGGGTACTATTTAATAAATCAAACACCACCCGCGCAAAACCAGCGACTTTTGAAGGGTCAGACAATAATTGCATCATCTGATTCTGATGGGCTTTGCCACTGTCCATCACCGCCGCTTTGGATTGTTCCAGCACCCCTTCCAGTCTGCACAGGAGGGTAAAGGGCAGGACGATCCGGCCATATTGGCTCTGTTTGATGTCATCGCGTAACCGGTCGGCCAGCGACCAGATATAGGCCGCAAGATTGTTTGTCCTTTGATTCATAAATTGCGTGTTCCAATGCTCTTTTTTGTTGTGCCTTTAACAGCGGGCGGTTGTTTTTTAAATTGAATCAAACGTACGTCGGAGGGCATTTTATGTCAAGGAAAAGGGGCAGGCAATGTGGTTTACAAGGCTTTTCTTTGTGGGTGTCAACTACCCCTCCTGAATCAGAGATTCAGAAGGGGCTTGTAAAAGCCCAATTTGATTAGCCTGAGTCTTAACCGACTACGTTCGGCGGGATGTAAAAAGATTTTTTACTTTTTGTACAAGATTTTTCTGATTTTTTGAATTTTTTAAAACTCAAAGCAATATGAGATTTGATACAAGAATCAGCTAACAAAAAAATGTACGAGAACGAAAAAAACTGGCCACGTGATTAAAAGGTTCAGCTCATTTATTATTATCCTATTCTTAAGTTATCAGGAGAGCCATTTTATCAAAAGAAACCGGATGTGTGGATAAAACTCGATGTTTATTTTTTAATAATCTGATATTATAAATAAAAATATATCATGTGGAATTATTAATAAAGAAAAGACCAAGGGATGGCATATGAAAAATGAAAAAAATCTCCAATGGAGACACAAACTTGTCAGCCCCGAAAAAGTGATTGAAAAAATAACCCCGGGCATGACGATTTTCATCGGCACAGGGGTTTCTGAACCCCGGACAATCTTCCGGTGTCTTAAACAGTCCAAGGCAGCCAATATTCTGGACCTGGAAGTTTTTCAACTGGTCAGTCTTGGAGATGCCATCGCCATGAAAGAAGAGCACTCTTCACGCTACCGCCTTAAAACATTTTTTTCAGGATGGGATGCAGATGAGGCCATTACCAAAGGCCTGGCTGATTTTATTCCCAGCAGATACTATCAAATCCCTGAACTTTTCCGATCTAATCAGATAAATATTGACACCGTTTTTGTTCAGATCACCCCGCCCAACGAAGCCGGATTCAGCAGTCTGGGGGTGTGTGCAGATGTGGCCCGACTGGCCATCAAGCAGGCCTCCTTTATTGTTGGCGAAATCAACCAATGGATGCCGCGGACCTATGGCGATACGTTTGTGGATATTTCTGATTTTGATATGCTGGTGGAAGCCGGGGAGCCGCCCATTTATTTTGATCGATGGAAATTTGATCCCGTGTATGACAAAATTGCTCAAAATGTAAGCTCAATGATTGAAGATCGCAGCTGCATTGGTTTTTCCATCGGCCCGTTGTACGAGGCCCTTGCCATCCATTTAATTCATAAAAAAGATTTGGGGATTCACACACCCTTTCTATTCGATAATTTAATGGATCTCATTAAAAGCGGTGCTGTGAGCAACCAGTACAAAAAAAATTATCAGGGCAAATCATTAACCTCCTATGCCATTGGTACCTCGGAACTCATGGCCTGGCTGGACAATAACCCCATGGTTGAATTTCAATCCATAGATCAGGTTTTCAACCCTGTGCACATCAGTAAAAATCCAAAATTCATGACGGTTTTGTCGGCCCGTAAAATTGATTTGTATGGGAGAGTTGCGCTGCATACCGGCAGGGGTAATGTGGGGACAGGACCCGGTGAAGTGATTGATTTCATAAATGGGGCGTTGCTTTCGGAAGGGGGGGCGGCAATACTTGCTCTGCCCAGTCGCAATCGTAAAAATGAACCCAATATTTTATCGTCTGTTGTCCAGTATCCCAATCAATTCAGCTCATGGGAATTGATCAGTGCCATTGTCACAGAGTATGGCATCGTTAATATAAGCGGCAGGACGGTGCGGGAACGGGCCCAGGGACTCATTGACATTGCACATCCCGACGATCGGCATAACCTCATTGAAGAGGCCAGGAAAAATAAAATAATTTATCCGGATCAAATTTATATCAAAGAAAGCGCACACCTGTATCCCGCAGACATTCATGTGAAACATACCTTTAAAAATGAGTTGGAAGTTCTGTTCCGGGCCATCAAACCCTCTGATGAAGAAAATATGCGAAGGCTTTTTTATCATTTTTCCCATGAGTCTGTTTATTATCGCTATTTCACCCGGATAAAGGCCATGCCCCACGCAAGAATGCAGGAATACGTGAATATTGATTATAGTAAAACCCTGTCCATTGTGGGGGAGACTAAAAATGGCAGAATTATTGCCGAGGCCAGGTTTGTGATACTGGAAGCCCAGGAAACTCACCCAGAATTTGCCATTATTGTGGATGAAAATCATCAAAATTTCGGCATTGCCACATTTATCTGCAAGCTGCTGATGCGTCTTGGTAAAGAACGGCGGCTAAAGGGGTTTAAAGGTTATATTCTTTCGCGTAACACAAAGATTTTACGGGTAATTCAAAAAATTGATTGGGATGTTCATATAAAGCTTAAAGACGAGACCTCCCATCTGACCATTAATTTTTAAGGGCCTGGATATAATACATGTGGTTGCATGCTTCTTGTTCACGTCAATTCAACATCCCGGTCACCACTTCATTGTTACTCATGACGCTGATCCGCATGGATATAAGCGTCAAACGGATGTCAGCACCACTTTATTGATGGTACGCATCGATCCAATCAACCTTAACAAAACAAGTCTGGATATTTCAAGAAAGGCATTGTCAGTGGGGATATTCTGGTATAAAGATGAGGATTAACAGCCCGTGGAGCCATTTGGTCCGTTACACTGAAAAAACACATTAAGGATGAAAGAATTATATGCCGCACATCATCGTAAAGCTGTATACCGGAAGATCTGAGCAGCAGAAAAAAGAACTGACCGAAAAAATTGTGAAAAGTGTTGTTGATGTCACAGCGTGCAAAGAGGCTTCGGTTTCAGTTGCCATTGAATCGTTTGAACCCCATGACTGGGCGGAAAAGGTCTACAGGCCGGATATACTTGATAAGCAGGAAACCTTGTCTAAAAAACCCGGATATAACCCCTTTTCCCAGGAAGCAGAAAACAAAAAGCAGGCCGATACACCCAGCTTGCAGGAATATGTCCGGGCATCCGCAGCGCTTGCAGCCAGGGAAGATACCAGCGGGATGTTTAATCCCATGGCATGGCTGGACCTTGAACTGGAGGATAATCCCCACTCTTTTGATCCCTTTTTTGATACGCCATGGCAGGCGTTGTCCGATAAGGAGCAGGGGGAACGGATGATGGCTGTCAGGCGGGTGTTGTGATGAACTGCGATCTTTTTAAGATTTGCTCAATTTAACTATTTTTTTTAATTAGCAATATTGCGATGTTAAAGTAAATATTCGGTTTGCTTATCTAACTGTTCGGACAGTGACCCATCTTGGCCTGTTTGGGTGATCAGACCAAAACAGGCCAAGATGGGTCACTGAGCGAATATTTCCATGTGAAAATATTTGAGAGGGGCAATGGCCTAACTGTTGAAGGTTGGTATTCATCAAAATAAACTTGGAAAATTAGCGTTCAGCGTTATCTACATTTAACGCAAGCCTTACTACCCCTCCCCATTCCTCCCTCAAATAGCCCATGTTGTGATCAAGCCCTCTATTTGTTTGTAAGATCATTTGTTTTGTAATAGTCTGTCGAAGCCCGGATATAGGAATTACGTATACTAACCCTACAACAACTGAGGACCTTTTATGTGGCTGCATGCTTCTTGTTCACTTGAATTCAACATCCCAGTCGCCACTCCATTTTTACTTATGCTCCGCCCCCGCAGTGGTCGGCAACAATGGATAGGCCGCGAGCAGTATGTCATGTCGCCAAGCGTAAGGGCGGTGGAGTTCACGGACCCCTTTGGTAACTTGTGCCAGCGTCTGGTGGCACCAGCCGGACCATTTTCCATCAATACCTCAGTGGATGTCGAATGCTCTGAGGCTTCTGATGCTGTTTTGGGAGCTCCCTTTGTTGAGGTGCAGAATTTACCCGAGGAGACGCTGCCCTTCCTGCTGCCAAGTCGTTTTTGCGAATCAGATCATTTCACTCAGATGGCGGCGGAAGTTGTCAAAGGACGGGCACCAGGATATGACCAGTGCGCAGCCATTGTTGACTACATTTCCCAGACCTTACAATACACACCTGGTTCCGGCCAGCAGTGCAAGAGTGCCTGCGAAGTCAATGAGAGTTCACATGTTGTCTGCAGGGATATGGCCCATTTAGGTATTGCCTGTTGCCGGGCACTTTCAATTCCCGCCCGTATGGTGGTCGGTTATCTTGAGACCCTTGAACCAATGGATCTTCACGCCTGGTTTGAAGCCTTTGTGGGAGGACGGTGGTATACTTTCGATCCAACGCAAACCAACCTTCACGGCGGGCGTGTTGCGGTTGCCTATGGTCGGGATGCGGCTGATGTAGCCATCTATACGCAATTTGGTGATCCAGTGACGTTGATCCGTATGGATATAAGCGTCAACCGGATTTTTACTTAATATTAAATTCCAAAAGGCTTTTTGGAGTTGCTCACAACATTGGACACCCATCACAGTAATCCACGAAGATCCCAATTTTTTTATCTCAAAAATTTTGTAAATGGGTTATAATACCCTATTTGACCAAATGGGTGGCTGACCATAACATCCGTAAGCCAGGTAAGATGCCTGGTAGATATGGGGAGGTTTCCGCCAACGGTGACGGCTGGCCCATGTTGTGATCAAGCCCGATTGAAATCATGGACACAGAAAAAAGATACCCATGAAGGACCGTAAGAAATGAGAAGTTCCCAGGAGCACAGGGAGAGCAGGGCGAAAGAAAAAATAGAAAAAATCCTCGGCAAAGCCGAGGGATCAACCCCTTGCCGGCTTCCTGCGTCCGCCAATTTTTATGAGGATGAATCTGAACAGGATATCGCTCATTTTTTAGCTTTCCAGGTTGCCCATCAACAATTTGCCCTTCCCCTTAAACAGGTGGCGCGGGTATTGCGCATGGTGGCGCTGATACCTGTGCCTGAAGCGCCCGATGTGATCGCCGGATTGATGAATATCCATGGAAAGGTGATGCCAGTCATCAGCTTGAGGGCTCGACTGGGCCTTGAAAGTTCATGTCCAGATGTCAATGATCGTATTGTGCTGATAAAAACCGGGGACAGAACCCTGGGGCTCATTGTGGAGAACGTAGAGGCGGTTCTGACAGTTACTGCAGATCAGATTGAACCCCCCCGGGGCAGCCTGCTCAAATCGCATCTACTGCACGCCCTTATTCGAAAGGCCGATGATATATATCTGGTGCTGTCCGCCGATGCCCTGGATCCAGAGCGTTCCAACTCCCATAGTCAAAGGCCCCATGGTGATTCAGCAAAAAAATAATTATTTTTTGGGTGCAGATGATTATCATCGGTTTCAGACATTGATTCTGAGCCGCACCGGGATGCTGTTGGGACAGAGAAGACAACATGCCTTGGGGCGAGGGGTGACAGGACAGGCACAAAAAATGACTGACGGTGATGTGGGCCGGTATTTTAACATGCTGGAACAGACACAAACCGATACCCCCCTGTGGGATGATCTGATCCAGGAACTTACCATTGGTGAGACCTATTTCTTTCGGGATAAGAGTCAGATCAGGGCGCTTGAGAAGCATATTCTGCCCCGGATTATTGCCGATCATCAGCATGATCGGCGAATCCGGATCTGGAGTGCCGGGTGTGCCTCGGGTGAAGAGCCATACACACTGGCCATGCTGCTGTCGGAGTTGATTGTCGACCTGGATCAATGGCACATCACCATCCTGGCCTCGGATATTGACAAGGCCGTTCTGGAAAAAGCCCGGCGGGCATGCTATCGAAGCTGGTCTTTCCGGCAAACCGATGAGATTTATAAAACCCGTTATTTCAGAAAACAGGCAGATGTCTATCAGCTGGTTCCGCAGATTCAAAAGCAGGTTCACTTTTTTTATCTGAATCTCAACGAAACCGTGTATCCATCCCTTGCCACCAATACCAACGCGCTGGATCTAATTCTGTGCCGTAACGTGGCCATTTACTATTCCGAGGCCGTTATTGGACGGGTGGCAGAGCGATTTCACCGGTGTCTGATTGCCGGAGGATGGCTCATGATGGGGGCTTCGGAAACCAGTATTCCGGTATTTCATCAATATACCGCCTGTAATTTTCTGGGTGCCACGGTGTTTCAAAAATGCGATGCTCCCGTTTCCACCAGCGTGCGTTTTGATATGAACCTCATGGGGGAGTGCGGCCACCGGGAAACCGCTTTTCCCATAGAAAAGTGGAATATGCCCAGCCAGGAACCCACCATAACCCTTGATACTTCTGCTTCCCTCCAGGTGCCAGACATCGGTATCGATTCCTTTCCAGAGACCTGGGGGCAGGTACCATCGGCGGACGCATTCTCCGGTAATTCCGTGGAAAAACACGATGACAGGAATGTTTTCGGTCAGGGGAGGCAATTCATAAAGGAAAAAAGATATGAGGCGGCCATTGACTGTTTTAAAACATGTGTCGCATCTACTCCCCGAGATGGTGCCTCCTTTTATCAACTGGCCCGGATTTACGCCAATCTTGGGAAAATGGATATCGCCGCCCCTTTTTGTCAGCAGGCCATTGATATAAATCCTCTCAATCCGGAGGCCCATTATACTCTGGCGTTGATTCATCAGGAAACCGGAGATATGTCATCTGCAGTGGCCCAGCTGAAACAGGCTGTTTTTATTGATAACCGTTTTGCCCTTGCCCATTTCACCCTGGCACTCTTCTATCAGCAGATGGGGCAGATGGAAAAAGTCCGGAGACACCGGCAACAGGCCATGCAACTGGCATTGGACCTTGATCCCGACGCGATTTTGTATGGTTCCGATGATCTCACGCCCAGAACTTTGCTGACCATGCTCAAAACAATGTTTAAATGATTCCATGAACCACGGAAAATTTAATGCGTCAGACACCAATAAGGAAGTATATGGATGATAGAATAATTTACACAGACAAAGAGATGCATGCACATGCAATTTTGGCGGACCGGGCCCGTAAACTGGCTAAAACGGATAACACCGCAACACTGTCCCGGGATGTACTGGAGTTGATCACCTTCCAGGCAGGGGGGGAGCGGTTTGGTGTGGATATTCAATTTGTCCGGGAGGTTCAGCCATTGATCCGGGATCTGTGGTCCCTTGTGCCCTGTACCCCCGGATTTATTGTGGGTGCCGTGAATATCCGTGGGCGTATTTATGCCATGATGAACATTGCCGATTACTTGGGTATTTCAGCCACTGTACCTGGAGAAGGTGCCCATACCCTCCTTGTCCGGGATCATCCCCGGGAAAAAGGTGAGGTGATGGAATTTTGTCTTTTTTCAGATACCATTCCCTGTCTGGAAACGGTTCCCCAGGAAGATGTTCAGTCGTCGTCTGCTTCCGTGTCCGCCCGGGCCCAGAAATATATAAAAGGGGTTACCAGTAACCTTCTCATGATCCTGGATCTTGAAAAACTCTTTGCAGATTCGGGCATTATTGTTAATGAGGGAGCCGGTGAATAAATGGAAGGCTGCTACTCGATGACCCTGTTTTTGCAGAATCGTCATAAAAAACGGGATCATCGAGCAATAAAGACACTGCGGGCAACAGTAGCGGATTAAAAAAAATGAAATTGTTATGAAGGCCATCCGGACATCAACTATTTAAAAACGTCTGGGGACTTTTTTTGCATATTATTAATGAGGGAGATAACACACATGACAGGATCTGTCTTTAAATCAATACGTGGAAAAATTATTCTCTGGGTGGGGATTTCCATGGTGGGTATATTTGGTATGATTATCACCTATGCGGCGGTCAATCAGTACCGCATGGCCACTAAAAGTGCCGAAAAAGAGATTGTCAGCCAGGCAGAAGCCCTTGCAAATTTTATTAAAGCTTACCTGGAGATCCCCCTGAATGCGTCACGCACCATGGCCCAGACCCTGGGGGCTGTGGGCAAGGTAAATCTGGACAGTGTAAATGGAAACGAGGTGTCGCTGACCCGGGATCAGGTCAATGCCATGCTCAAGCATCTGCTCATTGCCAATCCGGGTTTTCTGGGCACCTATACCCTGTGGGAGCCCGGGGCCTTTGACGGCAGGGATGCCCAATTTGCTGGAAATGCTCTCCATGATGACACCGGGCGTTTTATTCCCTACTGGAGCCGGGGAAATTCCGGGGAAATCAAGCTGGAACCCCTTATGGATTATGGGGTTGAGGGCAAGGGGGATTATTATCAGATTCCCAGAAAAACCAAAAGAGAGTCCATTATTGATCCCTATTACTATGAAGTTCAGGGAAAGGATATGCTGCTGACATCCATGGTGGTGCCCATTCTTATTGATGGGGATTTTGCCGGAATTGCAGGGGTGGACATTGAACTGAATTCGCTGCAGACCTATGTGGAAAAAAATAATCCCTATATGGGCAAGGGGATTGTGAATTTGATAAGTTATGACGGCCTGATTGCGGCATCGTCAGGACATGATGAAAATCTGGGGAAAAATCTGCGGGATATCCGTAAGGACTGGGAGGATGATTTAAAAAATATTCGGGCTGCCAAAACAATTTTTCAGACATATGAAGATCAATTTTCCGCATTTGTGCCGGTTACCATGGGCAACAGCCGGGCACCATGGTGCGTGAACATTGATTTGCCAAAAGAGGTTGTTTATCGTGATGCTGTGCGGCTGATGTGGCAGATCATTGGGCTGGGGTTGAGCTTAACACTCCTTGCCCTGGGTGTACTGTTGCTGCTCGCCTCTAAAATAGCCACCCCCATCCAGAAAATTACCATGGCCGCTGAAAAGCTGGGGGCCGGTGACCTGAATGTCACGGCAGAGGTAAATTCCAATGATGAAACCGGTGTGCTGGCCAGAAGTTTTAACCTCACCGTTGCCAACCTGAGACAGATGACCCAAGCCATTGAAGAGCAGGCGGAAGCGGATCGAAACGCGAAAATTTACCTGGAATCCACCATCAAGGATTATGTGGAATGTGTGGCTGCCGTGGGGGCAGGGGATCTCACGGCCCGGGTGACTCCGCCCGACCGGGGGGATGAGTTGACCACCCTTGGAAATCATCTGAACCAGATGACACAGAGTTTAGGGGAACTTGCGGCCCAGGTAACGGCCGGGGTTCAGGAGCTGTCTTCGGCCACCGGCGAAATCCTGGCGGCCACCCAGGAGCAGGCAGCCACGGCCAGCGAGCAGGCGGCCGGTGTGTCCCAGACTTCCAGCACAGTGGATCAGGCCCGGCAGACGGCCCGGCAGAGTTCCGAGCGCACCAATCAGGTGGCGTTGATGGCCAGGGATTCCATGAAAGAGGCGGATCTTGGGCTTGTGGCGGTTCAGGAAACCCTGAGCGGTGTAAGCCGCATAAAGGAACAGGTGGGCAGCATTGCTGAAAATATTCTGGCCCTGAGTGAGCAGACCCAGCAGATCGGGGAGATCATTGAAACCGTCAATGACATTGCCGACCAGTCCAATCTGCTGGCCCTCAATGCCGCCATTGAAGCGGCCCGGGCCGGTGAGGCAGGCAAGGGATTTGCCGTGGTGGCAGGGGAGGTCAGAAGCCTGGCAGAGCAGTCCCGCCGCGCCACGGCCAAGGTAAAGGATATTCTTGGGGACATACAGAAGGCTGCCAATACCGCCGTTATGGTCACCGAAGAGGGGATCAAACGCGCGGATGCCGGGGTGGATCAGGCCCGCAAGACAGGAACGGCCATTGATACCATAAACAGCAATATCCAAAAGGTGACCCAGACCATACAGCAGATCGCCGCAAGTACCCGGGAACAGCTGGCCGGCATGGACCAGATTTCCGGGGCCATGGAAAACATCAATCAGGCCACCCATCAGTCCGAAGCTGGTACGCGGCAGGTGGAGGAAGCTGCCAGAAATCTCAATGAACTGGGTGAGCATTTACAACGGATCGTGGAAAACTACCGGCTGGCATGATGAAAGCGGTTATATCAAAGTTGGGAGTCAATAATGGATCGCAATGAACTCCTTCGTCAATTGATGGAGACATTCAAGCTGGAGCTCGATGAGCATGTAGCCACATTGAACAATGGCCTTCTGGCCATGGAAGAGGGCTTGCCCCCGGAGGAAGGAGACAAGGTATTAAAGGAACTTTTCCGGGCGGCTCACAGTGTCAAGGGCTCTGCCCGGGCCGTTGAAATGCGTGACATTGAGCTGGTATCTCACAAAATGGAGGATGTTTTTGAGGCCCTTAAGCAGGGAGAACTGTCCTTGTCGTCGGGATTGGTGGATGGCTTGCTCCGTGCCACCGATATTCTCAGTGAGACCATGACCCTGCATCTCCAGGGGAAAACAATACCCCGGGGGACCCGGGATGCGCTTATGGCCCGCCTGGACCAGTCATTAACATCTCCCATGCCGGATACCGCAGATACATCTGCAGACACCGGGGCTTTTGCAAGAAAAGAGGAAGATGGTATCCAGCCGCCCCGGGTAACGCCGATACCGGATGGGGATGCATCCACCGTGCCCGGGCTGTCACCGCCTGCCCGGGACCGTATTGCATCGGCCACGGAATCGCCTGTTTTCCCAACCCGGGAACAACAGATGGTTCCAGACCGGTCCGGGGAGGTGGATACCCCTGAAGATCCTGAATGTGCTGCAAAATCAAACTGCCTTTTTATCCAGCCCGTGGGGCGGGATACCATACGGGTTGCCACGGAAAAACTGGATGAATTAATGGCCTTCATGGGGCAGTTGCAGGTGTCCCGCATGAGAATGGAACAACGTCTGGGTGAAGTTAAGGCGGTTCAGGAACAATTTGGTGCCTGGGAAAAAGCCTGGCGAAAAGTGAAACATCATAAAAGAACTGTTTTGCGGCGTGACAATGACAATGACCTGGAGACGCTCATGGGGTTTTGTGAACGCAATGAGCGGTATCTCAAGGAGATGCGACGCGAAGTTGATGGTATCGCAGCCCGGGTGGAAAACGACTACCGGGATATGACCCTGCTCACCGATGATATGCAAAATGGGATTCGACAGATAAGAATGGTGCCGGTGTCCACCCTGTTTGATCTGTTTCCAAGGATGATCCGGGATATTGGAAAGGAAAAGAAAAAATTCGTTCAGCTCAGGCTCGAAGGAATGAAAACGGAAATGGATCGCCAGGTGCTTGAGGGATTAAAGGACCCCTTGATCCATCTGTTGAGAAATGCCGTGGATCACGGGATTGAATCGCCCCATGTGCGAAGGCAAAAGAATAAACCAGAACAGGGCACCATTACCCTGAAGGCATTCCAGCAGGGAAACCAGGTGGTTATTGAAGTCAGCGATGATGGTGCGGGGATTCATCTGGCTGGCGTAAGGAAGGCAGCCATTGAAAATCATCTCATGGCACCGGCGGATGTAAAGACTCTCTCTCTCCAGGAAACCGTGGATCTTATTTTTCATTCGGGGTTGTCCACCCATAAAACCGTTACGGAACTTTCCGGTAGAGGGGTGGGTATGGACGTGGTCCGCGAACAACTGGAAAAACTCCACGGCCAGGTGAAAACCACCACAGAAACGGATAGGGGGACCACCTTTCATCTGATTCTTCCCCTGACCCTGGCCACCAGTCATGTGCTCATGCTGTCTGTTGCCGGTGAAACCCTTGCCATACCCACCACCTCTGTGGAGCGGATTTTATCCATTGATCCCACCGGCATCGGCAGCATGGAAGGCAGACCTGCCATTACCATCAATAACCAGGCACTTCCATTGATTTCCATGGCCCAGGTACTTGAGCTGCACCATGCCGAAGACGGGATGAAGGGGGAGGATAAACTGTCTGTGGTGGTGTTGGGGGCTGTGGAAAAAAGGATGGCCTTCCAGGTGGATAACTTCCTAGGGGACCAGGATGTGGTTGTGAAATCTCTGGGGCCTCAGTTAAGCGGGGTGCGCCACATTGCCGGTGCCACTCTTCTGGGTACTGGTCAGGTGGTGATGATTTTGAATGCCGGCAGTATGATGCAGTGGGCAAAGGGATCTTCAAAACCTTCGTATCCGGTTCGTGCACAGTTAAAAAAACCGGATGCCAAAAAAATACTGGTGGTGGATGATTCCATCACCACCCGCCTCCTGGAAAAAAATATTCTTGAAAATCATGGATATCAGGTACGGCAGGCCGCCGATGGTATGCAGGGCTGGGAGCTGTTGCAGGAGGAGACCTTTGATGCCGTGGTGTTTGATATTGAAATGCCCCGCATGAATGGATTGCAATTGACGGAAAAGGTCAGGCAGGAAGGTCGTTTTGAAAATATGCCCATCATCCTTGTGACCTCTCTTGGTGCATCCATGGATAAAATCCGGGGGATGGAGGCGGGTGCCGATGCCTATATTACAAAGGGGGCGTTTGATCAGAAGGAATTGCTGGAAACCATTGAGCGATTAATTGGCTGATTTTTTTCAATTACAATGTGGGAACTGACATGATAAACATCTTACTGGTCGATGATTCACCGACCATGCGTCACCTGATTCGATGTATCCTGACAACGGATCTGGAGTTGAACGTGGTGGGAGAGGCTAAAAATGGGGAAGAGGCGTTAAAGATGGTCCGGAATCTGGACCCCGATATCATCACCATGGATATCCACATGCCCAAAATGGATGGATACAGCGCCATTCGTCATATCATGGCCGAAAATCCCAGGCCCATCATTGTGTTGACCAGTACGGAATCGGACATTCGATTGGGGATAACCTACAAAGCCGTGGAATCGGGCGCATTGATGGTGTTTGGTAAACCCCATGGCCTGCCCGAAGATGATCCGGAAGCCCGTGCATTGATTGAGGCCATCAAGGCCATGGCCGACGTAAAGGTGGTTCGACGCAGGTGGCCGGTGCATAATTGCTTTTATAAGTCATCCCTACCGAAAGCAGCTTTGCTTAAAAGTCAATCCGAAGAATACACTCTTGTAGCCATTGGCACGTCAACCGGGGGACCGCCCGCTCTTAAAACGATTCTGGAGACGTTGCCTGTCACATTTCCTGTTCCCATTGTGGTGGTGCAGCATATTACCAAAGGTTTTACGGTGGGGCTTGCCAAATGGCTCAATGACACCATTGCGCTGGCGGTGAAAGTTGCCCAGAACAAAGAACCATTAAAAGAGGGGACTGTTTACATTGCCCCCGATGATGCCCATTTTGAAATTTCCCGGGATGGCCGGGTGGTACTCAGCGATGAACCGCCCCTGGACGGTCATCGTCCATCGGTGACGGCCCTGTTTAATTCCGTGGCCCATCACCGGGGTGCATCGGCCATTGGGGTGTTGTTGACCGGCATGGGACGTGATGGTGCCGACGGGCTGGATACCATGCACCGAAAAGGGGCTTATACCATTGCGCAGGACGAGGAAAGTTCTGTCGTTTTTGGCATGCCTGGAGAGGCCGTGGCCCTGGGGGCGGCCCGGGATATTCTGCCGTTAAATCACATTGGGCTGAAATTGAGACGGCTGGTGGAAAAAGGCTGAAATCCCCTGCTACCATTTCTCCCTGGAAATGAATTTTTAACGCAACGCATGCGTTGTAAGTCCTGAACTGTTTTTGAGACAATATGAAGAACACCCTAATTTAGATGTTGATAGAAGATAAAAGGAAGTAACCATGACCTCTAATGTGAGAATACTGGTGATTGAAGATAGCCCCACCCAGGCCCAATTGATAGAGCTTATATTAAAAGACGAGGGATATCTCGTTGATGTTGCCACCAACGGTATGGACGGGATTGAAAAGTTTGAACTGTTTCAAGCAGACCTGGTTATCCTGGATGTGGTGTTGCCGGATCTGGATGGATTTACGGTGTGCCGCCGGATGAAGAAAAAAATGAAACAGTATATTCCCATTTTGATGCTGACCTCAAGGGACAAGGTGGAAGACCGGGTGGATGGGCTTGAGTTGGGTGCAGATGATTATATGATCAAACCCCTGGAAAGCCGGGAGTTTTTGGCCAGGATCAAGGTGCTTCTAAGGATAAAAAAACTCCAGGATGATCTCCAGGCCATGCTTAATAAAGAGCGGGAATCACTTAATATTCTAAAACGGGTGGCCTTGGTGGATCATCTGACAAATGTCTATAACAGACACTATCTGTCCGAAGTGCTGGCTGCTGAATTTGAAAAGGCCCGGCGCTACTGCAATCCATTGTCCTGCATTATGGTGGATGTGGATCATTTCAGGGAATTTAACACCCTTCATGGTCATGACATCGGCGACTGGGTGTTAAAAGAGACGGCTGCAATCCTGAAATATCATCTGCGTCATGCCGATATTCTGGCACGGTATGGGGGGGATGAATTTGTTATCATTCAACCCATGACCGAAGAGCACCATGCCGCCATGACGGCGGAGCGTCTTTGCCGGGCGGTATCTGAAAAGGACTGGGAAAGTGATGCGGGACCGCTGGACATAACCATTACGCTGGGGGTTGCCTCCATGGGAACGCCTCCCCTCTGTGAGTGCGGAATGGACTTGGTTAAACGGGCAGACAATGCCCTTTACAGGGCAAAGGAATTGGGGCGCAACGGGTTTTATCAGTATTCTTTGCTTCAAAAACAGGGGGTGGAATAAATAATGGGGTCGGCTTGGGTTATAAATAACGCCCATAAGCCAAGCCTGACCCCATTTTATGACCCCATTTTACCCCATTGCACTATAAAACCGCTTTCAAGGCTTCCAGAAGTTTTTCAACATTGGCGGGTCGTGCTGTGTGACCCATAAGCCCGATGCGCCAGATTTTTCCCGCAAGGGGACCAAGCCCGGCACCGATTTCTATTTTATACTCCTTTAGCAGCCGGCTTCTGACACCTGCATCATCAACACCTCCGGGGATATAAACAGAATTGAGCATGGGAAGGCGGCAGCTTTCATCCACCAGCATGGTGATACCTGTTTCTTCAAGTCCCCTCACAAGTTGTTTGTGGATGTCCATGTGGCGCTGATGAACAGCGGTTTCACCTTCCTCAAAGATCAGATAAAGGGCTTGGTACAGGCCGTAAAGCATGTTGATGGGGGCGGTGTGGTGATAGGCCCTTGTGGCTCCCTGCCAATAGTTCATGATCATGGTTAGATCCAGGTACCAGTTGGGCACCTTTGTTTTCCGATTTTTAATGGCTTCCACCGCCTTTAAAGACATGGAAACGGGGGACAGACCAGGCGGGCAGGAGAGACATTTCTGGGTACCGCTGTATAGAATATCAAT
This sequence comes from Desulfocicer niacini, assembly GCF_054657595.1. Taxonomy (NCBI): domain Bacteria; kingdom Pseudomonadati; phylum Thermodesulfobacteriota; class Desulfobacteria; order Desulfobacterales; family Desulfobacteraceae; genus Desulfocicer; species Desulfocicer niacini. The sequence goes on along the minus strand of NZ_BAAHYK010000015.1, from coordinate 34,752 downwards.
ACTCCAGTCATCCATGGCAATTTCAATGCCGCCAAAACTGGTGACGGCATCCACCAGGTAAAGTGTGTCTTTGCCTTTCAGCAGTTCACCGATTTCCGCCACGGGGTTTCTGACGCCGGTGGAGGTTTCCGCATGGACCACTGCCACCATTTTATAGGTTTTTTGGGTGAGTTTTTTCTGGACTTCTTCCAGAACTACCGGGGTACCCCATTCAAAATTTAAGGTGTCCACCCGGGCTCCCAGCCTGGTTGCCACATCTTCCATGCGCATGCCAAATACCCCGTTGATGAGGATCAGAACGGGATCATCCTTTTCCACCACATTGACAAAACAGCACTCCATACCGGCGGAACCGGTGCCTGAAATGGGTAGGGTGAGTTGATTTTCTGTGTGCAGCAGTGCTTTCAGCTGATCCTTCATGGTGTCCATGATGGATATAAAATAGGGGTCCAGATGCCCGATGGTGCTTTTCGCCAGGGCATTTAAGACGCTTTGATCCACACAGGAGGGCCCCGGACCCATGAGGATTATTTCTTCAATGTTGTTTAACAGGTTTTCCATGCCATGATCCTTTTATAATATTTTTTGCTAATATTCGATGATCAATTTTTTTTATATTGACATATAACGGGGATGGGTCAGGCTTGTTTTATGGGCATTATCAGTCACGTTTCGTCTTCGTCCCGGCTTTGGTCGATAACTCCCATAACACACGCCTTACCCCGTTCTCGCAAAATCGTCAGAAAAAACTTGAACTTCAAGTAATAGTGTAATTATGTGATGCCTTTGTCAACAGAGAAATCAAATAGTGGGGTCAACGGGTTTAGGACGTAAATTGTCGGATACTTATCCTTTATATCGTTCCAAATGGTGGCTCAGATCATGTTTTTTAAGCTTACGCACCACGGAGGTCTGACTGATTTTAAGAAAAGCGGCAAGGCTCCTGGTGGAACCGCAGCTTTCCAGGGCCTGGAGCAGCATCTGTCTTTCCACCGCCATTACCCGCTGGGTGAGACTTTTTCCTTGGCTGTTTTCTCCTGGGAATCTTTCTTTTCTCTGTTTTTCAGTTGTCATCAAACCATTGATGGCACCGGCTTCGCCCATGACAACAGCTTTTTTGATGATGTTTTGAAGTTCCCGGACATTGCCCGGGAAGCCATATCGGGGCAGTTTGTCCAGCGCCAACTGTTCGAATGTGCAGGCCATGTCAAATTCCTTGTTATATTTTTCCAGAAAAAAGCGGCCAAGCGCTATCATATCTTCGGGTCTTTGGCGTAAAGGAGCAATGTTGAGGGTAAAAACATTCAAACGATAATAAAGATCCTGACGGAATCCACCGTTCTTAACTGCTTTTTCCAGATTAAGGTTGGTGGCGGCAATGATGTTACAGTTGATCTTGATCGGCTTTAATCCCCCAAGATGCATCACTTCCTTGTCTTCCAGGGATTTGAGCAATTTTGCCTGCACCGTCATGGAAAGTTCTCCAATTTCATCAAGGAACAGCGTTCCCCCCCTTGCCATTTCAAAAAGTCCTATTTTTCCTTTTTCATTGGCCCCTGTAAATGCCCCTTTTTCATAACCGAATAGCTCGGCTTCCAGAAGATTTTCCGGCAATGCAGCACAGTTTATCTGGACAAAGGGTTTGTCTTTTCGCACCCCGTTATTGTGTATAAATTTGGCCAGCAGGCCTTTCCCGGTGCCGGATTCTCCCAGGATGAGAATATTGGAAATATCCATTTCAGACAGTTTCAGGGCCGTGGACAGAATTTTTCGCATTTCCCTGCTGACGGCAATGATCTTCTGCTTTTTCAACTCCATGAGATTTAATTTGGTCAGTTCATCTTGAAACCGCCGATTGATATGACGTTGATTTTCCAGCTCAGTTTTCAGATGATTCAGCTGGGTGAGATCCCGTTCATTGACAATGACCATGCTGATCTCTCCATGATCATCAAATACGGGTGTTCCGGTGATGAGCATTTCCCTTTTCTGTTTTATCAGATGCTGCATCATGCTGATCTGCTTTTTCTTTTTTAAAACCCTTTGGGTGACGCTTTCGTTGATGTGCCCTTCGTCAAGAAGCCTTTTATATGAGCATCCCATTATTTCGGACGCCCTGCATCCGATGCTTTTTTCTGCAGCCCTGTTCAGGCTTATCACACAGCCTCTTCCATCAAACACCCATATACTTTCAGAGGATTCATTGAGAATTGTTTCCAATTGCTGATTGGTGCTTTTAAGTGTTTTTGTCTGCCGTTCCACTTCAATGGCAAGTTTTTGATTAATAAGCTTCTGGGCCTGCTTTAACTCCATCTCCTGGGTGATGTCCTGGTGGGTACCCACCATTTTGACGGGAACGCCATTCTCATCTTTTTCCGTGACAATGGCCCGGGAGCGAATCCAGCGATAGTTGCCATCCTTCTGGCGCAGACGGTACTCGGATCGATAGGTTTCTTTTTTTTCTTTTATGATGTCTACCAATCGTTTCAGAGCCAGTGATTTATCATCGGGGTGGAGCATTTCTGCCCATTTTTTAATGTCTCCGGGCAGTTCCCCCTCTTCATATCCGTAAATTTCACTGTAGCGGGGACTTAAAAAACCCTTGTCCCCCGGAATATCCCAGTCCCACAGACCATCCACTGTGGCGGAAAGGGCATATTCCAGCTGGGCCTCTTTCCTTAACTGGGCCTCCTCTTTTTGTTTTATTGTGGTGATATCCTGGACAATGGTGACCATGGCAATGGACTGTTTATTATCATCCAGCACCGGAGATGAGTGCATGAGTACATTAAGTTGTCTACCACCGGGCTGGTGAATTCGCGCCTCATACCCCCTTGCGATATAATGTTTCCGGGATAAAAGATGATGAACTAACAGGTCTTCGTTTAATACCCCGGAATTTGGATAAAAACACTTGCCGCCGGCATCAAAAAAAGCATCTTTAAGGGTGCTGTTGATGAGGCTGCCATGGGAAATTCCCATGATACGATGGAATTCAGAGTTGGCAACCATCACCCTACGTTCCCCGGTCCGGGTTACAACAAGCCCCACGGGCACCTGGGATATGGCATTGTGTAAAACCCGGTTGAGTTCTATAATTTCACTTTTAGACTGATAATTTGGCAAATGAATTTCCTCCAAGTCCTACATCTTTTTTCCCTTGTGCTTTCTCTATCACTTAGTGGCTTTTGTCGTTTTGTAATCATCTTAATTTATTGATAATGAATGGTATTTTGGGGGCTGCTTTCTGGCCTCATCCATGCAACTTATGACCAAGCTCCAACTTATGAATGCACCCTGTGAATGAACAGTCTATCATACTCACTGGGAATATCAAATACTGTCAAACACCTCTCCCCTGAATCCCCATAATTCGTTTTAAAGATATTCTTTTACTCACTAGCCCGTTTTCGCAACATCGGCAGAAAAAACTTGAACATCGAGTTTTACACGTGTCGGATCAACATTGCATATAAAAAAAACGGGGCGGATGCTGTTTTTCAGCCCGCCCCGTTTCCTTTATTGTTTTTCAGCCCGTTAGCAGTAACGGCACCTTTCAACCCCAAAGATTCTATTTGCCTGACATGGTTGCCCTGGTAGAAAAATGCTCACAGGATTATTTTTGTGCCATCATTTCACGAATTTTAACCACGCCATCATGGGCGTCCTCGGCATAGGCATCGGCCCCGATGCGGGCGGCCCATCGGGGGGTTACAGGAGCGCCTCCCACCACAGTGCGGAACCGGTCCTTGAGGCCGGCTGATTTCAGAGCCTCTTCAAGGGTTTTTTGCTGGTTCATGGTGGTGGTGAGCAAGGCACTGGTACCGATGACATCGGCATTGACTTCCACGGCTGTTTCAAGAATGGTGTCGATGTCCACATCCCGACCCAGATCATGGACGGTGAACCCATTGGCCTTCATCAACGAGACCACGATGCACTTTCCGATATCGTGGACATCGCCTTTTACCGTTGCCACCACCACCGATGCAGCAGCCTCCTTGGTGCCACCCCCCTTGGCAGCAATGGCTTCATTGATGATATCCGTGGCCACTTTCATGGCATCGGCAGCCTGCATCAGCTCCGGTAGAAAGAGCTGACCCCGACCAAAAAGATCACCCACCTCGTTAATTCCAGGGATAAAGGCATTATTCATCAGCTCCAGGGGATCTTGGCCATCGGCGATCACTTTTTTTGCAATCTCCTCCACCCTGTCCTTGTTTTGGGCCACCAGCATTTTCTTTGCTTCTTCTATTAGCGAGTTATCTATCATTTGGTTGCGTCCTCGGTGTAATACGTATTGATTATGTTGAATTTCACTTTTTTCATATTGTATTTTAAATTGGGCATGCTTTATTCCGGGCTTGGTCATAACTTGGGCCGCCCGTCATCGTTGCGTGGTCTATATTTTTTTCAAGCCCTCTTCAATAATCTCAAAGGCCCGACCCAGCTGCTCATCTGTGATGACAAAGGGTGCCAATACCCGGATCACATTGCCGTAAATGCCGCAGGCAAGAATTACCAGACCCAACTCCAGACAATGGGCACAAAGGGCTTTGGCCTTGTCCGCTGCCGGAGATCCATCGGCGTTAATAAGCGTGATACCGGCCATGGCGCCCACGCCTCGTACCTCTCCCACCCCATCAAACTGATCCTTCCACATGCCAAACCGGGTCTGGAGTTTCTGGCCCAGAACCACTGATTTTTCAAGCATCTTCTCCTGCTCAAAGATATCCAGAACCGCCAGCGCTGCGGCACAGGCCAGAGGATTGGCGCTGTACGTTCCTCCAAGGCCTGCAAGGTGCACACTGTCCATGATCTCTTTCTTACCCACCACGGCACTTAAAGGCATGCCGGCTGCAAGACTCTTGGCGACGGTCACCAGGTCCGGGACAACACCCCAGTGCTCCATGGCAAACATCTTGCCTGTGCGGCCCATGCCGCTCTGGATCTCATCGGCCACAAACAAAATATCATGTTGTTTACAAAGGGCTGCCACTTCTTTAAAGAATCCATCGGGTGGCGCAATAAAACCGCCTTCTCCCTGGACCGGTTCCGCCACAATGGCAGCCACTTCAGAAGGATCCACACCGGTGATCAAGAGTTTTTTCAGGGCATCAATGTCTCCATAGGGTGCCCGGTAAATTTCCGGCGCAAAGGGGCCAAACCCTTTTTTATAGGGCTGCACCTTGGCGGTCATGCTCATGGTGAGAAGGGTCCGGCCATGGTAGGCATTGTCAAATACAATAATCCCTGGTCGTTTTGTATAGTATCGTGCCACTTTTACAGCATTTTCCACAGCCTCGGCACCGCTGTTGAGAAACAATACCTTTTTTTCAAAATCCCCTGGTGTGAGTTTGGCTAACCGGTGGGCTAAGGTTACAGCAGATTCATAGGGATGCACCATAAAGCAGGTGTGGGTAAATTCTGCTGCCTGATCCTGGATGGCCTTGACCACTTTAGGATGGCTGTGTCCCACATTCATCACGGCAATACCACCGGCAAAATCAATGTACTCTTTGCCTTCCACATCGGTGACAATCGCCCCCTTGGCAGACTTGATATAGGCCTGGGTGGAGCTGCAGTGGGCATTGGGAATGCTTTTATTTCGCAACGCCTGGAGTGTTGCATTGGTATTTGTTTTGTCCATCTTTATTCTCCTGATTTTTTTAAAGAAACTTAATAATAATACCGAGTGCCCGTCACAATGGGCGAATCCACGAGATCAAACTTGCGCGATTTAGGTTAAGACGTTTACCCGGTTTGGGCATATGAGGTTGACCGCAACACCGGGCACCCTGCAAAATGGGTGAAGCAAAGTGGCCGGTGTTATGATCAAACCTTGCAGATACAATAAAGATCCAGAAAAATAACGACCCGCTTTAGAAGCAGGGCGTTATTTTCCGGATTTCACTTTTCCTGTTCACAAAGAATATTCATCAGATGTTTTGACTGGCGGCTTTTTCCGCGTCGCTTTCAAGGCGACGCGGTTGATGAAGGTGGGAATAATCCTGCCTGAGCCATTTTAAAAGGGAAAAGACAGAGATGGTCATCAAGAAGATCAGGGGCACACTGACCACAAGGCTGGCGGTTTTTAATGGTCCCAACCCTCCAATTTTCATCAGCACCAGGGCGATGCCGCCCAAAGCGATAGCCCAGAATCCACGGTTGAACAATATGGGCTCCTGCCCTTCTTGCATATCCTCTGAAGAGACGGTGGCAAGGGCATAGGCCGAGGAATCCACAGTGGTGCCGGAGTAGACAAAACCCACAAAGATGAACAAGGGCAAGATCAACCATTTCATGGGCATTGTCATGAGCACCCCGATGATGGCAGCCGAAGGAGACTGATTATTCATCACCTCAATGACGGGAAAGATATCATTTAATTGTGCATGCATGGCATTGTTGCCAAAGATCAGGAAAAACAGGGCGCATCCACCGCTGCCTGCCAGAATTACCGTACTGGTAAGATCCCTGAAGGTTCGTCCCTTGGAAATCCGCGCAATAAAAATGCCCATGTAGGGACCATAGGCCACCCACCATGCCCAGTAGAAAATGGTCCACCACTGGGGAAACATGCTTCTTCTGATGGGATCGGTATAAAGGGCCATGCGGGCGTAATTTGTAGCCAAAAGTCCCATGCTGTCGGTGAACACATTGACCATGAAAAAAGTCGGTCCAAGAACAAAGATGATGGCGCAGAGAAAAAATACTGCCACCACGTTGATGTCACTTAAGATTTTAATGCCCCGTTTGAGGCCCAGTGTGACGGAAATGGTGAAAATAGCCGTCCAGATCACAACCACCATGAGATCCACTCCAGGGGTGTGGGTTATGCCGAACATCTGACAAATGGCTTCGGCCAGCATGGGGGTGCCTGCGGCCAGGGTGGTTCCGGTGCCACCCACAAGACCGAATATCATGAGAATATCAATGATCTTTCCAACAATGCCCAAGGCTCGCTTTTCGCCAATGATGCCGGCACAGGCCGTACTCAGTCTCAGGCCGGACATTTTACGATTATAATAGGCATAACCGATTGGAAAAGCAGACAATAAATAGATCGCCCACCCCGATGGTCCCCAGTGGAAGATGCCGTACATGCCGGCCCATTCGGCAGCTGCCTGGGTGTTTTTTTCAATGCCAAATGGTGGTGCACCATAGTAGTATGACCATTCAATGGAAGACCAGAAAATCAGAGAGGTGCCCACGCCGGAGCAGAAAAACATGGCAATCCAGCTCCATCTGCTGAATTCGGGCTTAGCATCGGGGCCTCCCAGACGGATATCGCCATACTTGCCAAATCCCATCCATAAACAGACAACCAGGGCAAAGATGCCAAACCATATATAGACAAATCCTAATTGATCGGTGCAATAGCTGAAAATAGCGCTGATGGCCTTTTTGGACTCGGCCTCAAACACAATCATGAATAGAATTAAGGCCACAACGGTGATAACGGCTGGCCAGAATATTCCCTTTGCAATGGGGGCTCCGGTTGCAATGGGGGCTCCGGTCTCTTTTTCAACCTTTGGTGTTTCTGAAATGCCCTTGTTTATCGCGGCAGTTTCCATAACGCATCTCCTTGTTCGTTTCTTGTTTAAATTTCAGTGGTCATGGGCGGGATCAGGCATTTGTTGTGAACCCTTTAGTCTGCTCTGTGAGATGTTTTGTCGGGTCTTGCCAACCTTACTAAAAATACCTGCCCACCTGTAAATGTAACCAGTCCGAAAATTCGGTGATTTAACCTGAAAAGTGTGCCGGCCCAGAGGGTAGCACACTTTTTTTGAATATCATCTACTGGTGTTTTTTCTGAAATTGCGAACGCAGTTAATATCTATTCCCAGAATATCTGCAATGTTATGCTTGGCCTCTATACCCTTGGCGCTCCTTGCGCCGGCATGGAGGGTTCCAAGCTTTAAATCAGTGCGGACTTCCGTCATGATGATGGGATCGGTGAGATCCCTTACTGCTACACCCAGTTTTTGTGCAACATATGCTTTGGCTTCCACAAGTCTCATTCCCTGGATTTGCATACGCGCAACCAGATCTCCGGCCGCTCGCATTCCGCCCATTCCAGAGGCAAGTGCGTGGGTTACTGCCATTCCAAGGGGATCGCCGACGCCAACCTACAGCCCGTCAAGGTTGCAAAGCTCCACAAGAGCTTTGGAGGCCCGGGAGGTTACATCAATGGGGGTATGGTCATGGACGGTGACACCGCCAACGCCCATACCGATGTTGGCGTGGATGGGAATGGTTGCAATGTCACTGCATGCCTTGGTAAAAGTGACGGCCCGGGCAATGTTCCAGGGAGTGCTTTCCGTGGTGCTGGTGTTCATAACGGTTCCAAAAATATTGACCCCTGCCTTCTGGGCCAGTTCCAGCATCTGGTGATTGTAAAGGCCTGCCAGGCGTACGCCGTCATACTCCAGGGAACCGTGCATTCCCAACACAAATTCACCTGCCATGCCCATCTCGATACCGATGTCAGGATATTTTTTGCGCAGGATTTCTGCCGTCATGAGTCCTGCAAGGGCATCGGCATCACCGGCAGCTCCAACGGTGTCAAGCAAAATACAGTCTACACCGGACTCGTACATGCTGCTTGCCACATCCACCATGTCCTTAATTGCTTCTTCCACGGCCAGTTCATAGGATTCCTGGGCCTCTTTGATCTTGCCCATGGGCATGAGTTCCGCGGGGTTGGGAAAGGGACCATCGGGTTGACTGTAGCGACCGAGATTGGGCTGGGCACCGTACATGATGGGGGCCGTTGTCATGAGAAGAGCCTGTTCCATCAAGGGTTCTTCAAAGGTGAGGATGGGTTTGATGGGCTTGTAACTGTAATCCACAAATCCCATCTCCAGGGTGTCTGCTCCCATTAGTTTTTCGTAGATCATGAGGGCCTGGAGACGGTCTGCCGTCACCGTGGTGCGAAGCATTTTTATGGGTGCACCATCGTAACTGAGAACACATTCGTATCCGGGATCCACTCCCACCACCCTGTGGGTGCATTTAAAAATATCCGCCAGATGGTTCAGATCATCCTGGGTCATAACGGGGATATTACCTCTATCCGCCGCATCTTCTGTCCCTGCGATGAGGTCTTCCATCAATTCGGCTTCCGTAAGTTCAACGGCAGAGCCGTCTCCATAACGGGTGAGTATCTTTGTCATTTTTTCTCCTTAAACCCCTTTTTCTTTTTCAGCGGCCAGGACAATGTCCCGGATCTGTTGCTGCACTGCTTCTGACAATGGTGTGGGTTGATGATTTTCCAGGATATGACGGGCTTTTTCAGTGGCCACCTCGTATAAACTTTTGGATCCGGCAGCCTGCCATCTATCGATACCCTGTCGATTGATGAGCTTTGGCTGGGACTGGATACGCATGTTCTTAAAGGTGGCAGGATGGCTTAAAAAATCCTTGAACTGTCCCACTTCCCGGGTGACATCCACGGCAAGGGTTTCATCGTTTACGGGAATTCCGCCCACCACATATCGAATCATTTTCGCAAAATCGTTGTCTATAACAAGCTGACCAAAATCAAAGGTCATACCCGACTCAACCATACCCAAGCCGTAGATGAGGTTGGCACCTGCCAACGCCGGTAACAAGGCTGTAAGGGTTTTTTCATGGCCTGTCTGGATATCGGAAATTTTACTGTCAGCCTAACCACCGGCGACAAAACTTGGAAGCGCATAGTACCGGGCAAGTCTTGCCACGGCCCCGCTTATCATGGCACATTCGGGGGAGCCCACCGATGCCGTTGCAAGTCTTAAGTCCATGGCCGTGGTGGAACTGCCGTAAATAACCTTGGCACCTTTACGGGTAAGCTGACTCAATACGATGCCGGACAAAACCTCGGCATTGTGGTTCACCAGGGTTCCGGCCAGGGTCACCGGGGAAGAGCCACCGGACATGGCCATGGAGAGAATATTAACGGCCATGCCGGAACGGGCTGCGCCCATGATCACTTCACAGGTATCCTGAACCAGTTTCAGGGGACTCACCGGACAGGTGATAAAGGTGATCAACGGTCGCTCCAGCAGTTTTTCTTTGCTGCCGGCAATGGCCGTGGCCATTTCCACAATTTTGTTCAGCTGATACCCGTCAAAGGGGCCCATGAACACATGCTTGCTGGTATTGTTAAAGCTGGCTTCTGCATTGTGAAGCTGCCCTACTACCTGGGGCACTTCATGGGCACCCACGGCCCGTTCATAAACATCCACTTCATCCATGGCATCGGCAAGTTTTGCGGCATTGGCCACATCCTGCTTGGTGGGAGGACGAAGATCCCCTGTGTAGGGATCACGAACCTTTACCCCCTCACCAAAGGTGGTAAATCCCACCCGGTTACTCTCCAGAATAACATCATTTTTGGGGTCTCGACCCGCCAGAAAAAGTTTGGATGGAGCGGATTGAATGGCCTCTTCAACCAAATAGGGTGGAAGTTTTACAATCTTTTTATCGGGATCAACCGTTGCCCCGGCCTCTTTGAAAATTTCAAAAGCCTCAGGGTCTTCCACAAATACGCCGGTGTTTTCCAGCACCTCCAGGGTGGCCAGATGTATCTCCTCCAGCTCATCATCGGTGAAAAGGGGCGCACCGAACCCGCCGTTTAAGGCCTTGCCTGCATGACTGTTTCGTCTCAAAGCTACCTCCTTGGTTAATGTTTATTGATCTGTCTTGGTTATTATGGGTCAGAATACGGCCCGCCCGTGGCGTTTTTATTATGAGATGAGCGCTTTGTCCGCGGCCTTGACAATGTCGTCAATCTCCTTGAGTACGTGTGCTTCCAAGGGGGGGACTTCATGGGTGGTTTTAAGTTTTTCCAGATACGCGTCGGTTCTCTGCATCAGGGTGGTGGGGTTATCAAACCACTGCTTGGAACCGATGTAATTAAACAGTTTTGAACGGAACCGCTCTTCTGTTCGAAGATGTTTTAAGGTGTGAGGGGCAGAGACATACTCCTTTTTACCCATGGCCACCTGGCAGATGGCATCCACCCCAAGGGTGGCATCATTGATGTCGCATCCCCGTAAAATTCGTTTGGCGTAATCCATGATTTCATTTTGCAGTATCAGGGAATGGGGAGAATAGGCATTGTTGCCGTCCAGGCCGGAGCCGCCCTGTTCTCCCACCCCGAGCATGGTGTTAAACAGCGTTCCCTGGGTCAGATTGAAAATGGTCTGCTGGGCCTGGCAACTGGAGCTTGTGGTGCAGGTGGTTGTGGGGGGGATTTTGCAGTGTCGGGACACCTGTGCCACGGCGGCAAACAGTGCCTGGAGTTCCGCCGAAGTGTACTGCACGCCTCCCGTTGACATGTCAAGGGACTGAAACAGGGCATAGTACCACACCGGCATGCCGGGTTTGATGGTTTGCAAAATGGTGGTGCACCCCATGAATTCCGCCGTTGCCTGGGCTAGAATACCTGCCATGGTGTAGGGGGCATTTCCTCCCATGAGGGTTGTGATGGGCACTTTCACCGGAAGGCCGTAGTCGGCATAGAGAAAGGCACGTTCTATTTCATCATCGGGGATGGTCAGAGGTGAAATGACACAAAAGATTCCAGAACCCTGGTTTCGCCCCCCCTGCATGGTCTTCTTATCCCCAAATATTGCTTCCAGCATTTTCAGCTGATAGGCAAGATTTTTTGAACTGGATGTCAGTACCCAGACGTTTTTCCGGGTGTTTTCAATGATGGCTCTGAGAGAATAAATGTCATAGGTGGCATTGGGGGCATCGGAAGGGGTTAATGATCCCACACACCCCACATTGGTAAGGGCATCTGAAATCTGGGCCTGCTCGGCAATGTCGGCGCAGGTGAGTCTGGCCGTGGTGTCTCTGTATAAATCAAAGCGATCAATGGCTCCGGATGCCGTTCGAATCCGGGCATCCACGTTGAGTCCTGCCTGGTAGTCAAATTCTTTCGTCCGACCGCTGCAGGTGAATTTTTCCGGAGCCATGGCAAGGCATTTTTCAACCATATCACGGGGGAAGAAGACCCTTTTTTGGGAAGCGTCCACCCTTGCTCCTGCACCTGACAGCATTTCAAGTGCGCGGGGATGGGTTATTTCCATGCCTCCCTTTTCAAGTACTTCAAGGGCGGCATCGTAAATTTTGATAATTTCTTCATTGGTGTACATCTCGTAAAATGGAGGCATCGGCACTTTCCTTTCCTATATTGTTTGTCTTTTAAAAGGAGCGTCCAAAACCCTGGGGCGTTCCTGTCTTTAATCAGATGTTATCTTCATATAGCAAGGCATGTGCCAGCGGCTACTTTTGTATTATTAATATAGTTATTTTAATATGTTATGCTTTGCGCTCTCCTTGGGGTTTTTCTTTATGAAACGATTAAGACTCGAATTTTCAAGGATTGTTGATTCGTTTTTTATTCAAGCCTGGGGCTGTGGGGGGGATGGCTGTGAAAAATAAATTTTTTTGGATTTGCCATGGTCTGTGGAGGGTGAATAAAAACATGAACTCTTTTAAATTAGACTTTTATAAAATAGTTAATCATCTGTTTTTAATAAGGATAGGTCTGTGGTGAATTTTTTTTGGGGGGGAGGGAAATGGATTTACTGTTGTTTGGGAGGTGGGCTGCAGTCTTGAACACATTTAGGTTCAGCATCTCATGGGATTTAATCACAGCATGGGTCACCCGTCATGGAGCAACGGGGGCATGCCCTATGTTGTGATCAGGCAAATATGATGATCCAGGTAATGATTTCGTTTGCCTGGAGGGGGAGTGGAAATGATAATCTAAAAAAACCGCTGCATCACCTGGGTAGGGATACAGCGGTTTTTTTGTACTGAAACTTGAACATCGAGTGAAAGAGTACGTCTATTTAAATAATTAACATGCTTACATACCCACCACCGAAGGCAGCCACAAAACCACCTGGGGGAAGAAGATGATGATAAGCAGGCAGAGGGCTTGCAAGCCAATAAAAGGCCACACCGATCGGTAAATATCTCCCATGGTAATATGGGGAGGCACCACACCCTTCATGTAAAAGAGCACAAATCCAAAGGGCGGGGTCAGGTAGGCCATCTGCATATTCACAATAAAAAGAATTCCGAACCACAGGGGATCAAATCCCAACAATGTGACCAGAGGCACATAAATGGGTACGGTGATCATGATGATGGGCAGATCGTCCATGACCATGCCCAGCAGGAAGAAGCTTAGTTGCATGGCAATCAGCACCACCCATCTGTTGATACCCAGGGAGTCGATGAAATCCTTTAACATAAGCGGCAGACCCAATGTGTTGACCACGGCCGAAAAGGCAAGACATCCGATGATGATCCACAATACCATGCTGGTTAAAAGGGCGGTTTTTTCTGCAGCATCCGTGACCACTTTCAGGGTTTTCTTTCCGGACCTTTCCCGGATAAGAACAATACCCATGGAAACAAAGGCACCCACAGCAGCGGCTTCGGTGGGGGTGGCAAGACCTGAAAAAATGGTTCCCATGATGGAAAAGATTAATACAAAGGGCATGGACAGGTTTTTAATAGAGGCAAATTTTTCCGGCCAGGTGGCCCGCTCTTCCACGGGAATGGGCGGTGCCAGGGTGGGATCGATAAGACTTCTAATGAGAATATAGCTCATGAAAAGACCTGCCAGAAGAAATCCCGGAATCACACCGGCCAGAAACATTTTGCCAATGGAAAGGTTGGACAGGGATGCATAAACAATCATGGTGACACTGGGCGGAATCAGAAATCCCAGGGCACCGCCACCGGAAATACAGCCAATGGCCAGGGTGGATTTATAATTTCTTTTCAACATCGCAGGAAGGGCAATAAGTCCCATGGTAACCGTTGCAGCCCCCACAACACCCACCATGGCAGCAAATATCACACAGATAAAAACCGTGCCGATGGCAAGTCCGCCGGGCACAGGCCCCAGCCATTTATATATCATTTCAAAGATTTCGTCGGCAATGCCCGATTTTTCCAGCATACAGCCTATGAAAATGAACAGGGGGATGGCCAGAAGGATGATACTGGTCATGGTTTCAAGGATGGCCGGGGGAAGCATCAAGAGGAAGCGGGGGCCGTTGAGCATCAAAAGAAAGCCGATTCCCACCACACCAAGGGTAAAGGCCACAGGTGTTCTGAGAATAAAAAGAACAATAACGGCAAGAAACATGAGGGCAACTATTATACCGGGATTCATCGAACGCTCCTTTCCTGGTGCTTGACAATGGTTTTTGCCAGGTCTGCCGCTATCTGAAGAAGGAAAAGCAACGCCCCTGCAGGAATCATCATTTTAACCGGCCACATGGGAGGGCCAAAAATGGTGTGGGAGTGCTGATTTGTGGTAACGGCATGCCAGGCGAATTTGTATCCCTGCCAGAACAGGATGGTGAACATGAAAAATCCGATGAGTGAAACCACAATGTTGGCAAATAGTTTCCCGGATCGGGGAAAGTGCTGATAGATGATATCAACGGCCACATGGCCTTTTTTCAGCAACACCCATCCCCCTGTCAGCGCAACATAGGCGGCAAATATCTGGCCGCAGATTTCGTGGACCCAGATTGTGGGGCTTTGAAAAAAATATCGTGAGATGACTTCGTACACCATGAGGGTCATGAATACGAAAATCAGATAACTGGAAGCCCTTCCCACGGCGAGATTTATTTTTTCAATGATATTTATTAACTTTTTTAACGTTTGCATAGTGAATCCTAACCTGGACAAAAATGAGAGTACCAGAACCAGACGCTCTTTATGATATTCGTATGGAACATAGCTAGAGTAAGAGGTTAAAGATCAGACGATATATACGCTGGAGTATTTTCGGATATCGCGAGCGATATCCGGAAAAATCGTCATGTCAAGGCCATGGCGGACCTGCTGATCCACCCATGGACATTACAGGTCGTAACCTCTTTTCTTCAGGTCTTTCTTAACAAGCTTCAGGTATTGAGCAGACAGTTCGTCTTTGGCAAGTTCTTCATCCCACATGCCAACGGCGGTGCTGATCCATTTCTCAACTACATCCGGGGGAAGTTGAACATATTCTGCGCCCTGGGCCTCCATTTTTTCTTTAACCACCTTGTTTTCTGCGGCAAATAGTGCGGCTACATGGGTTGAACAGGCTTTGAGTTCTTTTTCAAAGGTTACCTGCAGGTTCTCAGGCAGCTCGTTCCATCGATCCTGGTTGATGATAACTTCACAGTTCTGTGCACCGGAGATATCGGGAACCGTTTGGTATTTTGCCACTTCAAAGGTCTTGGCAAGAAAGCTTTCCGTATGACTTCCACTGATTTCCGCATCAATGGTGCCCCGGGAAAGGGCTACATAAATTTCTGAAAAAGGGATGAAAACGGTGTTGATTCCCATTTTCTGGAAAGTCTTTGCGATGGAGCCCGAGGCCCTGACCTTGATTTTTTTTAAGTCTTCCCAGGTGTTGATGGGTTTTTTGGACACAATGGTGTAGCCGTCCATGACAAGGGGGGCGCCATAGAAGACATTTACCTTGGCATAGGCGTCCCGATAAAATTTTAGAACTTCTTCATCATAGATAAAGTCAAGAATCTGGTCCACACCCCGGGGATCGCCGGGCAGGGCAAAGGCTGTTGCTGCAACAGGTAGGATTCCACCATGGTAACACGAACAGGTGGTGCCCATGTCAATGGCACCATTGCCAACGGTTTCAAAGATGTTGGGGCCTTTTACCAGCGCACCGGAGGGAAGAATTTGAATATTAATCTGACCATCACTGTTTTTTTTAACGTTTTTTGCCATTTCCGTCACTGCCAGGGTGATGGGGTGATTTAATGAGAACATGTTCTGCATGGTGAATTTATGTGTCTTGGCGGCATGGGCATCGTCTGTAAAGCCTGTGCCAAAGCCGGTGATAATGATTGTGAGCACCATAATGAAAAGAATGTTTTTCAAAAAATCAAATTTGCTTCTTTTTAACATGCTGTTTTGTCTCCATTATACAATCTTTTGGTTAATGATCATCTCCTTTGCAGGGTATCTGGATGGGGGTAATATCTGAGGGATTATCAACTGACCCCCCGGTGTGCCCTGTTAGTCTGCAATGATCAATGCTATAGCATGCCTAAATATGCAAAGTTTATACCATATAAAATTGGGGCGGCAAATAGACTGTTTTTTTCTTCTCAAATTTTCATTGGTATATTCACAATGGGGGCTTGGGCACAGTATGGGCCACCTGTCGGTGGACCCACCACAAAGTGGCCCATACTGTGACCAAGCCCCACATTGGGAAGCAGGCTTATGATATCTGGGTGGGGTGATGTTTTTTATTTTGAGTCAAGTTTGTTGAAAGTGGCCTCAATAATACATGGCTGGTCTGGAAGGTGATTGCTTTTTGCAGTGATTTGTATGCAATAATGCATATAAAATTTTTCACCCTTACTCTTTTTGGCGGTTTATGTATTTTATGTTATGAATAAGGTAGCTGTAATCATTGACTATATCTTAAAAAGGATATTTATTTATGGGATTTTAATGCAAATGTGCATAAATATGCATTTATGCATTGTGAGGCATTGATTCGGGCAGTATATTGGAGATTCAGATTGCACTACAGCGACCTTTTGCCCGTTTCCTTAATTTTCGGTGCTGAAGGATTCATGGAAAGAAATACACCTTGGAAACCCCTGCAGAGGTGGTGAATCATGGAAGTGCAGCTTTAGTGATAACGCTTTTAGCTTTAAACATGCTGGCCTTGGCCAGAACATGGCTTACTTTGGGGTGAGTTCAAGCGGGGTGGGGCAGGCTTGCGTTATTGATTCTAGAATGTCAGCAATATGGCATATTTTTTGCTGTTTAAGTCATAAAGCAATACCAAACCCAAATCAAAGCGATAACCGCAATCGTATCATCAATTAGAATGGGAGATAAATAATATGAGTTCAGAGAAGCATGATCGTTTCATGACACTGCGTAAATCAAGCGTTCCCCAGGGACCTGCCAATATTACTCCGGCTGTTATAAGCCACGCCTCTGGTGCTGTCATGACCGATATTGACGGACGTGATTTCATCGATTTCGCCGGTGGGATTGGTGTCAATAATGTGGGCCATTGCCATCCTAAAGTTGTGGCTGCCATCAAGGATCAGGCTGAAAAATTTATTCATACCTGTTTTCATGTGGGTATGTATGATTCCTATGTGGAATTGGCTGACAAGCTCAATAAACTGGTTCCCGGCGATTTTGAAAAGATGACCATGTTTGCCAACAGTGGAGCAGAAGCCGTTGAAAATGCAGTCAAAATTGCAAGATATGCCACTAAAAGGCCTGCCGTTATCTGCTTTGAAAATGGCTTTCATGGCAGAACGCTTCTCACCATGTCCCTGACCAGTAAGGTGAAACCTTATAAATACGGGTTTGGTCCCTTTGCACCGGAAGTGTATCGCATGCCCTATCCCTATTGTTATCGCTGCCCCTTTGGGTTAACCCACCCGAAATGCAACACCTATTGTGCAGATTATCTTGAAGATTTCTTTATCAGCAATGTGAACCCCGAGTCCACGGCAGCCATCATTGCCGAGCCCATCCAGGGAGAAGGGGGGTTTGTGACACCCCCTCCGGAATATTTTCCGAAGCTGTCCCAGCTGTGCAAAAAATACGGTATTATGCTCATAATTGATGAGGTCCAGGCAGGAGCCGGTCGTACCGGTAAGTTTCTGGCCATTGAGCACTGGGGCATTGAGCCGGATCTGGTTACCCAGGCCAAGAGCCTTGCCGGCGGTATGCCATTGAGTGCCGTCACCGGTCGAAAGGAAATCATGGATCTGCCCCACATTGGTGGTCTTGGCGGTACCTACAGCGGTAACCCCATTTCCTGCAGGGCTGCCCTTGCCGTTCTTGAAATTCTTTTTGAAGATAAACTCATGGAAAGGTCCAAAGCCCTTGGTGAAACCCTTTGGGATCGGTTTACCGCCATGCAGAAATCCCATGAAATCATCGGCGAAGTCCGAGGCAAGGGACCCATGCTGGCCCTGGAACTTGTTAAGGACAGAGAGACCAAAGCGCCGGCCACGGAACAGGCCAAAAAATTGACCCAGATCTGCTACGACAAGGGGCTTGTAGTGCTTTCCTGCGGTAACTACGGAAATG
The DNA here is from genome assembly GCF_054657595.1 of Desulfocicer niacini. Taxonomy (NCBI): domain Bacteria; kingdom Pseudomonadati; phylum Thermodesulfobacteriota; class Desulfobacteria; order Desulfobacterales; family Desulfobacteraceae; genus Desulfocicer; species Desulfocicer niacini. The sequence continues at coordinate 16,635 of NZ_BAAHYK010000015.1, read as the reverse complement.
TCATCAGAACCCTGATGCCCTTTGTCATCACCGATGATCAGCTGGATAAGGGACTTGCCATTCTTGAAGAGAGTCTGGAAGAAGTCTGTAAGTAAATAAATATCCCGGGTTGTTTGCGCCTCCTTTGGGCGGCTGACCCCATTGGACTTGATCCCACAGCACGCTCATTGTGGCCGCTGGTGGGATCAGGCTCCTTTATGATTTAAGAAGACCGGCTTAACCGGATAAGGAATCCTCCCATGAAAGGTTTTTTCAAACGTCTCATCATCATAGATGTGACCCTTCAGGAAGTTATTGTAGAGCCCATTAAAGAGGACGTATTAAAAAAATATATGGGTGGCAAGGGCCTTGGAACCCGGCTGCTGCTGAACCATACCCCCCCCAGAGTGGACCCGCTTTCCCCTGATAACAGTTTTATCATGGGGCTTGGGCCTGCAACGGATAGCAGGCTGTACGGCAGTTGCAGGTATGGGATTTACACCAAATCTCCTCTTACCGGTTTTTATGGTGAATCCTATTCCGGAGGCAGTGTTGCCATTGCCATGAGCCGGACGGGATATGACTTTGTTATTCTGAAAGGTGCCTCTACCCATCCCGTGTGGCTGGAGATTTCAGACACCGATGTAAAATTTCACAGAGCCGATGATCTCTGGGGAAAGGAAAGCTACGAAACCGAGGATATTGTTAAGGAACGATGTGGTGTCAAGGACTGCGGTGCATTAGTCATTGGACCCGCCGGAGAAAACCTGGTGCGGTTTGCCGTGGTGGAAAACGATTACTGGCGTTCAGCGGGCCGGTGCGGCATGGGTGCGGTTCTGGGCTCTAAAAAAGTAAAGGCCCTGGTGTTCCATGGGAGTACCCGTAGAGAATTCCATGATCCGGATAAAATCAAACAATATTCAAAAAACATGCTCCAGGAACTTAAAGGCCATGCGGCCACCACCATTTATAGGACCCAGGGAACCCCTGTGATGGTGGCAGGCTTGAACAATGCCGGCGCTTTTCCCACCAAGTATTGGTCCATGGGAAAATGCGAGCACTGGGAAAAGATCAATGCCCAGAGCATGAAAGAACGTCTGGACCCCAAACCCAGATCCTGCAAAACCTGTTTCATGGGTTGCGGTAAATTTGTCACTGTCAAGGAAGGACGTCATAAGGGGCTTCAGATCGAAGGGCCGGAGTACGAAACCATTTATGCCTTTGGGGGCCTTTGCATGATTGACAGAATTGAGGATATTGTGTGGCTCAATGATATCTGTGATCGTCTGGGCATGGATACCATGAGCGCCGGTAACCTTGCGGCCCTTGCCATTGAAGCCTCCCAGCGGGGTAAGATCAAGGAAGATCTTCCCTATGGGGATGCCGAAGTGGTGGCGGACCTTCTACATAAGATTGCGCGCAGGGAAGGTCTTGGCGGACTCATTGCAGACGGCATTAAAATTGCCGCTGCGGAACTGGATATGGAAGACGTGGCTATCCATGTTAAGGGACTTGAACCCGCAGGATATGATCCCAGAGTGTTAAAGGGCATGGGGCTTGCCTATGCCATCAGTCCCCGGGGAGCATGTCATTTGAGAAGTACCTTTTATAAGCCTGAGCTGGCGGGCATGATTGATCCCGATCAAATTGAAGACAAGGCTGAAATGTTCCTTGATTTTGAAGATCGGTGCACCCTTTTTGACGCCATTATCTTTTGCCGGTTTTACAGGGATTTCTATACCTGGGAGGAGCTGGCATCTGTCTTTGAAATGACCACCGGGGAAGTGCTTTCCAAGGAGGATCTCAAGGCCATGGCCGCCCGTATCACCGATGACACCAGACGGTTTAATATCAGAGAGGGGCTTACCCTTAAAGATGATCGGTTGCCCCGGCGTTTTTTGAAAGAAACACTTGAAACCGGCAAGGGCATAACCGAAGCGGACATGGATTATCTGGTACAGGATTATTATAAGCTCAGGGGATGGGATACAAAGGGCGTTCCTTTGACTTAAATGGTCCCGTTAACTATGATAAATAGATCATATTGTGATAAAACCGGAAAAATGAAAATACGTCTCCCATCAGATCAGTAGATGTTTTTTCAGTTTCCGGGCCACAGTGGATTGGTTTAATCCAAGGGACTCAGCCATTTTGGCCTGGGTCCCGTGGAAAGACAGGGCCTTTTCAAGAATTTCTTTTTCAATGGCATCCACCCTTTCTTTAAGGGTCTGTCCCGGATACCACACCTCCGCCTCCGAAGGTGCGGGGAAAAGGCTTTCACGAATACTTGCGGGCAGATCTTCAAGGCGGACATGCCCGTCATGGGACATTACCACCATTCGTTCACAGATGTTGATCATCTCCCTTACATTTCCCGGGTAATTGTACTCCAGCAGGGCGGACAGGGCTTTCCGGGAAAGCATAACCTCTTTTTTATTGTATCGTCGTCGAAATTGATCCGTAAAATGGTTGATCAGGGGTAAAATGCAATTTCGTCGATTGCGCAGTGGCGGCAGGGTCAGCGGAATGACGTTGAGGCGATAGAAGAGGTCACTTCTGAACTGTTCCTGGGCCACCATTTCTTTTAGATTTCGATTGGTGGCGGCAATGATTCTTACATCAACGGTTTTACTGGCGGTGCCGCCCACCCGGCTGATCAGCCCGTCTTCCAGAAACCGTAGCAGTTTGACCTGGGAGGAAAGGGGCAGTTCTGCGATTTCGTCCAGGAAAATAATACCTTTGTGGGCCATTTCAAATTTACCGGCTTTACCCGTTTTGCCGGCACCGGTGAAGGCTCCTTTTTCGTAGCCGAACAGCTCACTTTCCATCAGAGCTTCCGGAATGGACCCGCAATTCAGTTTTATCATGGGGTTGTTTTTCCGGGGGGAATATTTGTGAATGAGATCGGCCAGTAGCCCTTTTCCGGTTCCGGATTCTCCCAGGAGCAGCACCGTGGAATCCACCGTGCCAAGTTTCACAGCCTGTTGAATGATGTTTACATATTCAGGAGTTATGGCAATTATCTGGCGGGATTCCATTTCTTCAATCTGCATTTCCAAAAGATCCTGGCGATACTGATTGTTCAGAGCTTCTTTTTCATCCAGCTCTTTTTGAAGGGCTTTTATTTCGGTGATATCCCTTTCATTGACCACCACTCGGAACAGTTTGCCCTGGGCATCGAAAATAGGGTTGCCCGTTAAAAAAAGTTCCTTTCCATGGCTGGTCTTTTGAAGAATATTGACCTTTTTTTTTGTTTTAAGTACTTCAAGGGTAACGGATTGGTTGATTAGCCCTTCCTTCACCAGTTCCCTCATGTTCCTTCCCACCATGTCCTCTGATTTGACATTGGTCATATATTCCGAAGCCGGGTTGATTTTTAAAATAATGCCGTCTCCGTCACAAATCCACAGGCCATCGTTGCTGGAGTCAATGATGGAGTCAAGTTCCATGGAGAGTTTCTGAAAGGATTCCATCTGGGAGATGACCTGCTCCATTTTCGTCATATCTTCAAAAATACAAAAAATTCCAAGGAGGCTGCCCTGGTGGCGTATGGGATTTAAAAGAACCGAATATCGGACATTTTTTTTGGTGATATCAAGTCCTTTTACGGTTTTTCCGGAGATTAATACCCGGTTTGCGGGTTCGGACAGTTCTGGCAGGGTGGTGGCCACCATGGCCCCCGGAAACAGGTCCAGGCCGCCCTGGGCAATTCGATTTGAAATCATGATTTTCAGGGACATGTCAAGGGCGGCAATGCCGTTGGGTGAAGCATTTAAAAGGGCTTTGCTGAACTGTTTCCAGTCCAGGGCCTGCTGATCTTCCTTTCCATTATTCCAGTAAAGCTGATCTGTTTTGAAATTCATTCCCAAGTCTCCTGCTTTTTTAACTTTAAAAGAGGAAGGACTCCGGGACCTCCCTTTTCCCAGATCAGACTAAGCATATCTGTCTGGAATTGCAAGTCCCATGATGGGACAATGAAGTCATGCTTGTGTGGTTATCAATCAAGCCAAAAAAATCTCATCATTGAGTTGACATCTTCATTCTGGTATGAGATTTTCGGTTAAAAAAACAGTGTTTGACAATATGAAACAAAATGATGAAAAAAAATATAATGCCATTGAGAAAGCTATACTGACCCTGCTGGCATTCCGTGAAGATAAATCCAGCTGGGGGGTGCGGGAGTTGAGCCAGGAACTGGGGTTCAGCCCGGCAACGGTGCAGCGAATTCTGCAGACGTACAAGACCTATGGGTTTGTCAATCAGGATGCAGTTACACGCCAGTACCATCTGGGGAATATTTTTTATAGGTTTATTGAGCCCCTTCAACAGGTGAATCAAGTCACCCGGGGGGCCCGGGAATACATGGAGCAGGTGGCATCGGAAACAAGGGAGACTGTTCATTTAAATATCCTTGAGGACGGCCACCGCATCTGCATTGATACCATGGAATCTCCCATGCCGCTTCGGGCCGGCATGCCCCTGGGGCACCGATCACCCCTTCATGCCGGGGCCTCGGCCAAATGTCTTCTGGCCTTTTCTTCCCAGGAGTTTATTGACACTTATCTGGCATCGGCGCAACTTACCAGATTGACGGAAAATACCCTGGTTGATGTTTTTTCCATGGAATCTGAAATTTCCCGAATCCGCTCCCAAGGCTACGCCGAGAGTCTTGGGGAAAGAACCCCGGGCCTGGGATCTTTGAGTGCCCCGGTGATGAATCACCAGGGAAAAATAATTGCAAGCCTGAGCCTTGCCCTGCCAGAGATTCGATTTTCCCAGGCAGATCATCGGCACAAGTGCATTGATTCATTGATGGCGGCAGCCCGTTCTTTTTCTTCTGCGCTTGGTCATGGATGAATAAGACAGCCACCGACACAACGAATATTGAAAATGGCAATATGCCTCCCCCAACGGCGGTCTGGCCCGGGACCGTCGGCAGCCCTTTTGCCCTGCCGGTCTATAAGCGCAGGAAGTGCGGGCAAGTTTGTCCTCAAACAGCCTGCGCTTCTTAACGCCCGGCAGGTCGTACCGGACCGGCCGCCCGTTTGGGGCTCTGTTGTCGCTACTTTGAGGCAGTGTTTTCCTATAAAACCATTATGTTGGCCCGCCGACATAATGAAGAATAAAAAAGCAGTTGCTGTTAGCACCCAGCACCTGCTTTTTATATAAAAATCATATATTAGAACCCCGCCCAGAAAGATTTACAGAATCAGGCGCTGGTGGTCACATTTTTCCCTTAACAGGGTCAACTCTTCGGGGGTGGGAGGAGTGGCTTCCACTGCCAGGGAAGTGTCCACGCTGAACTCCATTCGTTCCTGAATCATTTCCGGGGTAATACCGGGATAATATGCCGACAGATACATCTCTTTGGTGGTGTCATGGAATCTCATCACCCCCATGTTGGTGATCACCATTACAGGGCCGCCCGGGGGAAATCCTGCTTTTTCCCGGGCCCCGGGACCATCGAGATACCCGGGGCTGGTTAGATAATCAAGCTTATTTACAAATTTTCGTTTTTCATGCTGCATGAAAATGATGCTTCTGGGAACAAAAGAAGCCATGTCGCATCCGCCACCGCTGCCGGAAAAACGGGTTTTCGGGGAGTGGTAATCTCCGATTACCGTGGAGTTCAGGTTGCCGAACTTATCCACCTGGGCAGCACCGAGGATGCCCAGCACATGCTTGCCGGTGATGGGGTTCTGCATGGTGGCAAAGGCATCCAGAAGTCCGCCGTTGGCCGATGAATAGTACATCACCCGGGGATCTCCCACGGCCAGAGGGATTTCTTCAAGTTTTGAATCAATGGCACCGGTTTCAAAAAAAATCACGCTTTCCGGGGCGTTGATATTTTTGGCTGCCATGGCCGCCAGCATGGAGATACCCGTCCCGCAGAACACGATATCCTCGTTTTTAATTTCCCTTGCGGCGGTGATGGCCATCATCTCTTTTAATGTGTATTCCATTGGGGATTCCTTCATCATTTACGGTCCAGATTTCTGGCATAACCGGTTATGGGATCAGCGGCAATGGCGGCCATTTGTTCCGGGCCCGCCTTGGCAATGAGGTCCTGGTGGGTTTCGCATCCATGGACCATTTCTTCAAGATATGCTCTGTGGGTCACGTCGTCCTTGGCCTTTTGTCCATAGGCTTTAAGATACTGGGGGGCATAATCATAGTAATGATAGCATGCCGTGGGAAAGGCTCCATGGGGCACATGGACAACGGCATCTACATGGATAAAGGGGATCTGGTTCTGGTCGGAATTGGTTTTTAATTCACCATTGTCGCAGAGCTCTTCACAGGTGACGATGAGGTGTTTCGCCGACTTTGCCTGTTCTGCATCGGCAAAGGTCAACCCCTGAATCCGGCAGTTGCCCCGTCGGTCGGCTTTCTGAACGTGTATAATAGTGACATCGGTCTGGATGGCCGGCACCAGTACCACTTTTTCGGTGTCCATCCACCCTGAAAAGGGATTGTCCATGGTGACGACTTTCTCATCGGGAAGTTTAGCTGCATTTTGTCGCATTTCCGGTGAAAACCCCCATTTGCTGATAATATCGGTTCCCATGGAGGACCGGCAGGGAAGAAAGGGAACTCCCATGGACCCGGCCAGAAACCGCAGGGTCATCTGATAATTGGTGTAGTCCTCCACCTGAATTTGCCTTTTTTCCACGGCTTTGCGAAATCGGATGCAGGTGGAGGCAAATTTACCGTTCCCCCCATAGGCGATTTCCAGGCGTGATACACAGCCCCCCCCAATGAGTTCATCTACACCCTGGCCGTTGGAATGAGCGTAAAGATGAATGTTTTTAACCTTTTGCCGGATGATTTCGTAAACGGCAGCCATGGGATTCCGGTTGATGGTAAATCCGCCTATGGAAAGGTGACAGTTGTCTTTTACATAGGTGCTCACAGCCGTTTTAAGGTCCATGACCTTGTCTTGTTTTAAATTCATGCTGTATGACGTCCTTGTTTGTTTTGTATAGTGAAACGCTGTTTTATATAATAGTACCTATAAACACATGCGTTCTTTCATGTCAAGTCGAACCTGCTATTATCTCCAATTTTTATGGGACAACGAGGCCAGGCTTGTGTTATTGTGCTTTTATCAGCCCCAGAAGATTTTAAACAAAAGGGTCAATTACTCAAACTTGATCCTGCTTCAGGGTGGCCAGATATTGTGATCAGCTCCGAAAAAAATGAGGTATTGTCATGCCTTTTCGGGATGCAACTGCATTTCATACATTTAAAATTGCCATTGTGGGAGGTGGGCGGCGTTGCCTTTCCTTTCTCAAACTCCTTGAATTAAAAAAACTCAATCGCCTGAAGGTTGACATTGCAGGGGTGGCTGATGTCCACCCCCGGGCTGTGGGATGGCAGTATGCAAGGGATAAGGGGATATTTACCACCACCAGGTACCAGCAGCTTTTTGATATCCCAGGCCTTGAATTAATTTTGAACCTCACCGGAGATATGGATTTTTCCCATGAATTAAATGCCGCCACCCCGGAGGACCTTCCGGTTTTAAACCACATAGCCTCCCGGCTGTTCCAGGAAATTGTGCAGGACGTGTTTAGCTCCACCCAACAGATTGCCCAGCAAAGAGAAGCCTTGAGCCTGAATCATTCCTTTATCCAGGCCCTGGCAGAGGTTACGGTGGTGGGGGCCATGGTCATTGACATCCAATATAAAGTGGTGTGGGTCAATGAATCGGCACTGAAAAAGATCGGATTACGAAAATCCGAGGTTCTGGGGCGTTATTGCTTCCAGATTTCTCATAATGCCATCACCCCATGTGACAGCCCCGACTGCCCCTGTCCCATGAAAGAAACCTTGAAAACAGGGCAATCTGCCCATGCCATTCACGAACATATCCTCCATGAGCAGGCAAGATATTGCGATGTGACCACCTTCCCCATTTTTAATGACAAGGGGGATGTGGCCCAGGTACTGGAGGTTGTCAGGGATATCACCGCAGAAATGAACGACCGGCTGGATCACCGGACCCGGGCCATTAAAAATGACCTGGCGCGGTTGGTGCACGAGGATAAGATTATTTCACTTGGTAAAATGGTGGCCTCCGTGGCTCATGAGATCAATAATCCCATCGGCTCTATTATAAATTTTAACAAACTGATTCTAAAGATTCTTGAGGAAGGAAAACCCACGGACAATGACCTTGATGATTTTAAACGATATCTTCATTTAACCATCCGTGAAGCCCAGCGATGCGGTAAAATTGTGAATAATCTGCTTTCCTTTTCCCGGCAGCAGCAGATAGAAACCAAAACAATTGACTTAAAGGAAATGTTTCATCGTATCATTGCCCTGACCCAGCATAAAATGACCCTGTCAAATATTGATCTGCACCTTGATGTGGAGACCACCTCCCTTGAAGTGATGGGGGATTATACCCAGATCCAGCAATGCTTTACTAATTTTGTGTTCAATGCCATGGAGGCCATGCCCCGGGGTGGCAGTCTTAGCATCAAGGCAGGTATCAACAACATTCCACCGGGGGTATGGGTAACTGTGACCGATACAGGTGTGGGCATTCCCCGGGAAAATATGGATAGAATTTTTGAGCCGTTTTTTTCCACCAAAACCCAGGTCAGCGGGGTGGGGCTGGGGCTTGCCATGGTGCATGGCATCATCACTGCCCACAAAGGGCACATCGCCGTGGAAAGTGAGGTGAATAAGGGAACCACTTTTCGTATCATCTTGCCAGCACCCGGCATTGAAACAGAATTAGGGGTGGAGGAGGACCATGAACGCCTTTAATATTTTAATTGTTGATGATGAAGAGGCCATGCGTGAATCGCTGTCTGCCTGGCTGATGCGGGAAGGCTACCGCATAAAAACGGCGGGTTCGGGCAGGGATGCCCTTGATTGCCTTGAAAAACATTCCTGTGAACTGGTGCTGGTGGATATGCGCATGCCCGGTATGGATGGGCTTGAGCTCCTTGAAGAAATTAAAACGGCCCATCCCGGAACCATGGTGGTGATGATTACTGCCTATGGCTCCATAGAATCGGCCATCAAGGCCATGAAGCAGGGGGCCAGCGATTACCTTCTAAAACCCTTTGATCCGGAACAGCTCATTCTCTTGATTGAAAAGCTTTCCGCCCAAAAGGCCCTGAAAGATGAAAATGAACATCTGCGTACCCGTTTGAGTCAGCAGGATGAAATCTGGATGGAAGATCTTTTGGGGCAAAGCCAGGCCATGCGGACGGTTTTCCAGCAGATTGAAGACATTGCCCAGACCAATGCACCGGTTTTCATCACCGGAGAAACCGGCACCGGCAAGGAACTTGTGGCCCGGGCCATCCATTCCCGCAGTAAAAGACTTTTTTCTCCGTTTGTGGCCATCAACTGTGGCGCGGTCAGCCAGACCTTGCTTGAAAGTGAATTGTTTGGTCATGAACGGGGGGCCTTCACCGGTGCCACCCAGGTGAGAAGAGGGCGCATTGAACTTGCCCACACTGGTACCTTGTTTCTGGATGAGGTGGGGGAAATATCTCCCCGGATGCAGGTGACGCTTTTAAGGGTGCTGGAAAAAAACACCTTTTTCAGACTGGGGGGAAGCCGGGAGATTGAAAGTGACTTTCGACTGATCTGCGCCACCCATCGGGATATTCCCGCCCTGATTGCCACCAGTGATTTTCGCCAGGATTTTTATTTCAGGATAAATGTGATTAATATTCATATTCCACCGTTGCGGGACCGGGTGGATGATATCTCCTTGCTTGCTCTTCATTTTCTGGGAAAATTTTCAAGGGAAATGGGAAAGTCCGTTGAGGGACTTTCCCCGGAGGCCTTTGCTCTGTTAAATGCCTATGACTGGCCAGGGAACGTTCGTGAACTGAAAAATGTCATGGAAAGGGCTGTGGTACTGACTAAAACGCCACTTATAAAAAAGGAGCTTTTAACATTTATCAGACCCGAAGAGCATCCGACATCAGGCCCAGGCATGACCAGCCATTCCGGCGCTGCTTTAAGTGAAGTGGAGGCAAGTCATATCAGACATATGCTTGGTGCATGTGATTGGAACATTTCCCGGTGCGCGGACATGCTTCACATCGACCGGGGCACCCTTTCCAGGAAAATTAAAAAATATGGACTTAAAAATCAATGATATCGTTCCGGGGATGTATCACAACACAGCAGGGGAAGGGACGGCTTTCCCAATGGCAGAAAAAAACGGGGCTTGATCATCATCGACACACCGCTGCCTGATATATATCTTCCCCATGGGCCGGGGCACATCGTTGTGATTCCTCTGGGAGAGGTGGATGCAGTGGCGGTGCGGGTGGTTGCTGCCAACATACAGGCGGTTTTTGATGTTGCCACGGATGTGTCTTTGCCATGGCCTGAGCCTGCATCTGCGCTGTTTCCCACCCGGAATCAGTACAATGCCGCCCATATCATTAAGACCCTAGGTGCCGGTGTTCAGGGCTCCATGAAGCGCATGGGAATTATGGCCGGAGATATCAGTCTGCCCTTTTTGACCCATGTTTTTGGGGAGGCATACATCGGGGGCCAGGCGGCAGTTATTTCCACATACCGCCTGCAACTTCCCCGTAACGGAGTTATGCCCGGAAAATCACATGTTTACCAACGCCTGGCCAAAATTGCCATACATGAAACCGGCCATCTTCTGGGCCTGTCCCATTGCCATAGCCCCAAGTGTATCATGAATTTTTCCGTGGGACTGGATAAGCTTGATACCCTGGACCTTGCCTTTTGCCATCATTGCAGGATTGCCCTGGGACGATGAAAGGCAGGGGGCTTAACGGCTCTGGCAGACCTTGTGAGTAAGCTCATAAAAAAAACTTAATTATCGAGTATTATCCCGTTAAAAGAAATGCCTTCACCAGCCTGTCCCACCCCAGTTCCGGCATATGTCCATAAATATCGCTAATGGCACGGCCGCCGGTTGCCGCCAGTTTGTAATCAGTATCATCACAGACAAGGGCTGCCAGGCGGCTGCTTTCTTCCTCCATCCAGGCCATACTCTCCTGTCCGAAAATCAGATTCTTTAAATTCATTTTGAGCCTTGTGGGTTCAATGACCATCAGCCATCCCTGACCATAGGGGTCCCGGGCTGCCATTTCTGCCCGTTTTAACCCATGGGGATTTACGGCAAGCACAATGCCCTCCATGGGGCTCAATGCCTCGGCTTTTAAATGGCCCCTGCCAAGGCCCATGGCCGGTTGCCCCTGGTGAACGGTACTGCCAAGAGACGGTAAATCAAGGGTGTCCAGTGCTCCCAGTAATCGCATGGAAAAATCATCCATGCCCATGCGAACACGTCCCCCATACTCAATGCGGGCCCATGTGTGGCCACGATGGTAGTAGTATTTCTTGGCAAGGTAAAATCCGCCGGCATGCTCCTGGTCCACAGGGGCTGCGTCAAGACATGCGATTTCTTCTTCCATCAACTGATGGTAGGTACAGGTGGCGCAATCGTAATTGTGCACGCAGTATTTATACGATACCCTGCCGGACAGCATGTGTCTGCATTTGCAATCAACGGGGATCTGCATATCTGTTTCACCGGAAGAAATTCGTGGGGACCATGGCTGTTTCCTGGACAGAGTTTTATCCATGAGGCGCTCCTGCATTTTTGCGTCCAGGGGGCAGTCTGTACAATTAAAGGCATTCATGCAGGGGAAGGGGGCCATTAGGCCTGCTTTTGACCAGACACACTGGTTGGAAGTCATGTCAAAGACCATGGGGCCGTGCTTGGATTTCATGTTTGTTGTTGATTTCATTGTGTACCTCCCTTGGATGAAAAAAATATCTCCTTGACTTGATCATCGCGTTGGGCTTGGTCAGAGCATGGATCATGACGGGTGGCCCATGTTGTGACCAAGCCCATCGCGTTTAATCAGGGTTTGCCTATAATTATTACAAAAATCAGGCCAGGAATAAAAAAAATGATCAGCAGCTAATAACAATCAACGGTTATAGGGGGGGGATCCGTTTTCAGATGAAGCATTGCAACATCATATTGGCACGGGACTGCTTCATTTTGCCCCGGGACTGCTGCAGGATGCCGCATCAAATTGGACTGCCTGGCCTGCAAGGATGTCTTTGGGTTCCAGAATCATCATACGTACACGGCCCGATGCAGCCAGACGATCCTGGTTGTCGTAGATGCGGGTTTCCCAGACATGGGTTCTTCTGCCCCGGGCCAGGGGCACAGCAATACATTTCAGGATTCCAGAACGCACGGCCCGAAGAAAGGTGGTGGTGTTTTCCAGACCCACGGCGTTTTTTTGTTCTCCCATGACATTGATGACAGCCCCCACACTGCACATGCTTTCGGAAATGGCGGCATATACGCCGCCATGGACGATGCCGTAAATCTGGTGATGTTTTTTTGAAACTTCAAGTTCCGCCACCAGGCGGTCCAGGGTAACATCGGTAAATTGTAGTCCCAGTACCTCATTGAATCCGCCTGCGTTATCATTGAGCATCTGGATAATATTTTCAGGTAGTTTTCCCATAGATTGTCTTTTTCTCCTGTGAATTGTGTGACGCGATGTTCAAGTGCTTTATGCCGATTTTACGAGAAGGCGTTTAGATTTGGGATGTGGGGGTATCGACCAAAGCCGGGACGAACCTGAAACGTGATTGAAAATGTCCATAACGTAAGCCTGACCCCTCCCCGTTACGGCTTTCAAAGTCTTGAAACCACACCGGAAAGCATCGTGCTCAGATTGTCCGAGGCTTTTTCCGCCGTATGAATAATTTCTTCCACCGTGGCTTTTTCCGGTGCATTGGGGTTGTTGATGTTGGTGATGGTGGCAAGGCCCAGTATTTTCATGCCGGCATGAACTCCGGCAATGGCCTCCATCACCGTGGAAAAACCAACGGCATCTGCACCGATGATTTTCAGGTAACGGGTTTCTGCCGGGGTTTCCAGGCTGGGCCCCATGAGACCTGCATATACCCCCTGCCTTAATGGGATGCCTGCTGCGGTGGCTGTTTTTTGGGCAAGTTCAGAAAGGGATGTGTCATATACTTTTGTCATGTCCGGAAACCGGATTCCCCAATTATCATTATTGGGGCCCCTTAAAGGGTTTTTTCCGGTAAGGTTGATGTGATCCGTGATGAGCATGATTTCGCCGGGTGAAAAATCAAGGTTGATGCCCCCTGCTGCATTGCTGATAATCAGATATTCAACCCCCAGTTCCTGCATGACCCTCACCGGGAAGGTCACCTGAGCCGGGGAATATCCTTCATACAAATGAAATCTTCCCTGCATGGCCATGATGGGAGAGCCGGAAAGGGAGCCAAAAAGCAGCTGGCCGGTGTGACTTTCCACTGTGGATATCGGGAAATTGGGAATCTGGGCATAGGGAAGGCAGGTTGTAACGGCAATATCCCTGGTGCTGCCGCCAAGGCCCGTTCCGGTGAGAAAGCCCACACGGGGTGCGGTCTGAAAGTGTTTTTCGATGAAGGTGGCGGTCTGTTTGATATGGGTTTTGTTTGGTTGCATATCTTCTTTTCCTGGTATATGGTGTGCAGTCATACCCGTGTGCCGGATCTGCCCGGGCGTCAAAGGTTCAAGGTGGTTGCCGTGAATGGTAGTAGCAGATTCCGGGAGGGGGCTCAAGGGAATTCATGACGTTTTGATGGGGGACACAGAATGTTCAATCTGATTTGTAAAAATATAACGTATGAGATAAGATGAATTTCACGGAGCATAAGAAATATTTTTTTGTTTGTGTTTCCGTGTGGCTTTCTGTTATTTTCTGGTTTTTTTTATACAGGACGTCTTTGAACCGGCATATATTTGCGTGGCCATCCACCCTGTTATTGTGTGGAATGGGTCTTTTTTCTTTTCTTTTTTTTATCTGGCGCTATCATCGGCTTAAAAGTGAAATGTACCTCTGGAAACAGGAAACGGAAAAATTGCGCCTTGCGGAAACCCTGTTTGGTAAGGTGTTTGATCTTAACCCCATCCAGACCATTATCGTGGATAAGAATGCCGGGATCATCATGCATAATTTTGCCGGTAAAAAAACCCATGGTGCGCTTCCGGCCATTGGAGATGTTCTATATAAAGATTATGCATCCAAGCATCAAGTGGACATGTATGGTGCATTGATCAGCTGCATCCGGAACAATGAACACCGGGAATTTTCAGAAATTAAATATAAGGAACGTTACCTGAATATTAATATTGCTCCCTTCAGCCATGGAGCCATTGTTACCCTTATTGATGTTACGGAAAGGCATTATCTGGCAGATGAACTGCACCAGGCCCGGAAGATGGAGGCCATCGGCACCCTGGCAGGAGGGGTGGCCCATGATTTTAATAATATTTTGAGTATAATTCTGGGAAACATGGAACTTGCTCTGGATGAGGTGCCCCGGTGGAGCCCTGCCAGGAAGAATCTCCAGGAAATCCAGACCGCCGGGCTACGGGCCCGGGAGGTGGTGCGTCAACTGCTAAGCTTCAGTCGCAAGACCCATGTGGCCAAAGTGGCGGTGGATATCCGTAAAATTGTCCATGAATCCGAAAATCTGCTTAGATCTTCCTTTCCGTCATCCATTAAAATAGTAACAAAGATACCAGGGGATCTTTTCCCCATAAAGGCAGATGCAACCCAGATTCAACAGATTGTCATCAATCTTTGCACCAATGCCGCCCATGCCATGGAGGCAATGGGTATTGGAACATTAACCATTGCCTTGAAAAATGTGGTTATGGAAGAGATGTCTGTGGTTGGGTTTGGTACCATGCCACCCGGGAAGTATGTGATGCTGCAGATCATCGACACCGGTCATGGCATTGACCCACTCATAAGTAAAAAATTATTTGACCCTTATTTTACCACAAAAGATGTTGGCAAAGGCACGGGCATGGGCCTTTTTGTGGTGCAGGGTATTGTGAAAAACCATGAGGGAGCTGTGCAGGTAGACAGCCTTCCGGGGCAGGGCGCCACTGTGAGTGTTTTTTTCCCGGCAACGGATGAGCAACCCATTGAGAGCCAAGACCAGAAATTACCGCTTGCCAGGGGGACAGAAACCGTTCTGGTGGTGGATGATGAAGTCTCCCTTGTAAATATTGCCCGTGCCATGCTAACCCCCTTGGGATATCAGGTGATGGGAACCACCTTTCCCCATGACGCCCTGAAATTGTTCCAGACGGATCCCATGGCAATTGATCTTGTTATCACCGACATGACCATGCCGTTTATGAGCGGGGAAGATCTTGCCCGCCAGATGATGAAAATACGTCCCCTGATTCCCATTATACTTTGCACGGGCATTTCCCGGAAAATTACCCGGGAACAATTACGGGAAATGGGTATTGTTAAATGTATTGAAAAGCCTCTGGATAGAGGGGTTTTGTCCAGCACGGTACGCCAGGTACTGGACCAGGTAACAGGGTAAAGTTGAGTTGTTAATTTAACAGAAATCTGCTATCACGTTTTTGGAACGTAACGCACGGTGGTGCGTGAAAGGTCATATAACAAAGTTTCTTCAGAGACGGACAAGTTAAAATGGCTCTGAACCAACAAATTAATTAATTGAAATTGTTTATTGAAAAAGACAGGAGGGGCTGAATGCGTGGTAAATTTGAAGGACAAAATCTACTTTTCATCGTTATGCTGGCGTTGATTGTACTGTTAAGTTATTGTTCCATTCCCCATAAGGATAAGACCCAGGATCCATGGGAAACAGCAAAGATAGAGCACATGAAACGCACTGCCGTACACCATGATGCGTCGGACAAAAAAGATTCAGCCCATGGTAAAACCCACGGGGATGCACCGGAAGTGGTTGAAACGGAAAAAATCTTGACTGAACCTGCCATGGAAGCCCCGGCTAAGATGGTGGCCCATGAAAAAGAAGTTGTTCATGAAGCGCCGGTGAAAGCCCATGAAGCCGAGGCCCAGACCCAGGCTGTAGAGCCGGTTGTCAAGGAGACCAAAGAACCGGTAACAGCAGAACCCGTTGCCCATGAAGCTGCTCCGGCAGTTGTGGATACTCCGGCCCCGGAGACTCCGGAAGAAGCAGCTCCGGCAGAGGCCGCTCCGGCGGAGGCTGCTCCTGCAGAAGTCGCTCCCGTTGCCCCGGCACCGGCAATAACCGGTGCTCCAGCCGATGTCATGGCCATGGAAAATGCCTCCTATCCCAAGCATAAAAAACCCATTGTTATCTTTACCCATAAGAAACATATGGAAGATTATGGCATTGCCTGTGGGGAGTGTCATCATGATGATGCCGGGCAGCCTCTGTCTGATTTGAAAATGGGAGATGATGTTGAGGCTTGTATTGCCTGCCATGCAGAGCCTGGTAAAGCACCGGGCAAGGTTGACAATAAAAAACTCACCAATGCAGAAAAACTTGAATACCACGCTGATGCCCTTCATCAGAACTGCATTGACTGCCACAAGGATTTTAATAAAAAGAACAATTCCAAGGCGGCACCTGCAAGCTGCAATGCCTGCCATGACAAAGATAAAACCATGCCTGTGGCAGCCCCTGCAGTGGCAGCAGCAAAAGTCCCTGCAGCGCCAGCAGTAGAAGTGACTCCGGCAGAAGCAGCAGCCCCAGCAGTAGAAGCTGCTCCGGCAGTAGAAGCCGCTCCAGTAGAAGAAGCTGCTCCGGCAGCAGAAGCCGCCCCGGCAGCAG
>NZ_BAAHYK010000014.1:0-126951 GCF_054657595.1 Desulfocicer niacini | reverse complement strand
CAATCGACCGGGAAATGCACCATCCCACCTTGGGTCTGCTCAATGGATTGATAAGGCCCTTGACCTTGTCTCCCCTACATTTGACAAAGTGATTCTGCGCGGGGATACGGATTTTAGTCTGACCACCAATTTTGACAGGTGGGATGAAAGATGTACCTTCATTTTTGGTATGGATGCCAAAAAAAATTTAATAAGAATAGCCTGTGATATTTCAGAAACAGAATGGCAGTTGCTTGATAAAGTTCCACGGGTGGTAAAGACCGAGGAACGTACAAAACCGGAAAACATAAAGGCCCAGGTGGTTAAAGATAGAAATTTTACGAATTATCAAACCGAATGTGAATTCTTCGCTGAATTTGAGTATAAGCCGGGAAAATGTCAGAAATCATATCGAGTAATCGCTATCCGAAAAATAATCAATGTCTCAAAGGGTGAAGATCAGCTTTTTGATGATCGTCGATTTTTTTTCTATATCACCAATGATCGGTGCAAAACGACGGAATCCTTAATTCAATTATATCGGGACCGGGCAAACCATGAAAATGATATTGAACAGTTAAAAAATGGCGTTCATGCCCTGAAATCTCCTTCAAACACACTCAATTCCAATTGGGCATATATGGTCATTGCCGCCTTGGCATGGGATCTCAAGGCTTGGTATGGAATGTTAATGCCTTACCGGGTTTTGGGAAATCAAATTATGAAGATGGAATTTAAGCGATTCATCCACACCTTTATTAATATCCCATGCCTGATCATAAAAAAAAGCCAGGAAAATTATCTATCGGGTTGTCGGTTATAATGATCAACTCAAACATGTTTTCAATTTTCTTTTCCTTTTGAAAAAATTTGAATTTTCATAATCAAGGAATAAACGGACAGCCACTTCAAATGGGTTGAAGTGGTGAGTCATAAAATCATCATAGCAAAAGGACGGTTCCAGGTGTGCATTCTTAAATTTTGTAACGTAAATATTTTTAAGGAGGAGTTGCGTCCTTTTTTTCTGGCCCTTTTTCAATTATGTTTCAAAAGTAATCTGTTCTATTTTTCGAACCAATATACGATCGAACTTTAATGAACACGCTTGTTTTAGGTTTAGTTGGAATCTCCAAAGATGCTTTTGCAAATTGGCAGGTGTTGAAGACCAACGGTATGCCGTATGCAGTGGGCAACTTGCCGCTGGTCCGTGCAATCACAAAGGGTGAAAGCGTAAGAGAAGATTTTATCGTTCGGCATCAAGATGGTTCAAATCGTATTTGTGATGCATCTGCGTATCCCATTTATGAAAACGGTACAATCATTGGAGGTATGGTCATTTTCCTCGATATAACTGAACGTATACAAGCTGAGGAAGAACTCAACCGTATCTTTGAACTTTCGCCAGATCTGATTGGTGTTGGAAATCTAACGGAAGGGTATTATAAACGCGTAAATCCAGCATATGAAATTTCTGGTCGTCCTTTGGAAGAGTTTCTATCAAGGCCATACATGGACTTCATACATCCTGATGACCACAATGCGACAGCAAACGTCATTGGGGTTATGCAGTCTGGCAAGGCTATTTCCGGATTTATAAATCGTTATCGCTGTAAAAATGGATCGTATAGAAACATCGAATGGCGTGCCACCTCGACCCAGGAAGATGGCACAGTACATGTGGCAGGAAGAGATATCACAGATCGACTAAAAGCGGAAAAAAATCTTAAAGAAAGCGAAGAAAAATATAGAGAACTGTTTAACAGCATAAGGGACGCAATACTCGTAACTGATATTAATAGATCAATAATAGATTGTAATCCTGCTTTTACTGAATTGTTTGGCTATTCAATTGATGAGATAAAAAGGAAAAAGACACTTTTTATATACGAAAACGAGAAACAATTCCAGGAGCTTGGAAAATCGTTGCAGAAACGCTATGGACAATCTCCTTTTTTAAAAACTGTCAATTATAGGAAGAAAAATGGAGAGGCGTTTTCCGGTGAGACAGGTGTCTTCTTTTTAAAAGATCAAGAAGGTGAGATTACCGGTTTCATAGGACTTATCAGAGATGTCACTGAACGCAAAAAGTTAGAATTACAAGTTCGCCAAGCTCAAAAAATGGAATCCATCGGAACTCTGGCTGGCGGTATAGCACACGAGTTTAATAACATGCTTGCTATCATTATTGGGAATAATGAGCTGATAATGGAAGAAGTATCTCAATCGAGTCTGGCCAAAGAGAGTGCTGAAGAGATCCGAATTGCAGGATTACGTGCCAGAGATGTGGTGAAACAGCTTTTAACATTCAGTAGACAGGACGACACCATTCAAAAGCTTATGGATCTCAAATTAGTAGTAGAGGAATCCATGAGGCTTATTCGCTCATCAACCCCTGCAAATATAAGAATAGAGCAACATTTATTACTAGGTACCTGTCCTGTCTTGGGTAATGAAACCCAGATAAATCAACTTCTTATAAATTTGTGTAATAATGCCGTTGACGTTTTACCGGAAAAGGGAGGTATAATAACTATTGAGTTGTTAAACGAAATCGTAGAGAACTGGCAAACCAAGCATCAGGTAAAATTAAGACCCGGTAAATATGCTAAACTAAAGGTTAGCGATAATGGTTTCGGGATGGACAATGATATTCTTGATAGAATATTTGATCCTTACTTTACAACCAAAGATATTGGAAAAGGAACAGGCATCGGGATGGCCATAGTACACGGTATAGTAGAAAAACACGGAGGCGCAATAACTGTCGATAGCAGTCCTGGTCGGGGTTCAACCTTCACCATATTTTTGCCAGTTCATGATGGTCTCACTGCACAGAATATTGACGAACAAAATATGCTCCCAGTAGGAGGTGAACATATACTGTATGTCGACGATGAACCAGCAATAGCAAAACTTGGTAAACGCCTATTGGAAAGTCTTGGATACATTACTGAATCAATCTGCGATCCGGAAGAAGCATTCGATATGGTGAGAAGCGATCCTTATAAATTTGATTTGCTTGTCACAGACATGGCCATGCCCAATATGACCGGAGATCAGTTAGTTGCTGAAATATTAAAGATCCGTCAAGATATGCCGACGATTATATGCACGGGTTATAGCGCCAAGATTTCTGAAAAAGAAGCTACTGACATTGGAGTACAATCATTTGTAATGAAACCGATTAATAAATCCGAGTTAGCTAAAACAGTCCGAAAAGTCCTGGATGACGCTAAAAATTCTAATCTTGCAGGGCAATAATATTGCCATATGAAAGGTCAGGTTTTCTACTAACTCATCAAATTGAGGTGCTTCCAGTACATCTATAAAACCAGTCAAAAACTATAGGAGAAATCTTTACTTGTAACAATAACATTTTGCGGCTTGACCGTAGAATAGCATTGTAGGAATTTACTGATTAACTGGGCTTGTCGGTTGTTTCCCTGCAAACCCCTGAGTTAAAAACTCAGGGGTTTGACCATTCATTACGGTCAGAAGCAGGTTTTTCCATCATTTTTTTGCCACCACGTTCAGTGGTATGCTGACCGTGCCAGTTAGAAATTAAGACTCAGGGTCGCCCCAAAGGTTCGGTCCGTCATGGGATATCCCTGACTGTTGGAGTACTCTTCATCCAGCAGATTATTGACGTAAAGCTTCAATGTGCCCTTTTTGAGATGATACCGGTTCTTAAACAGCTGCTGCTCCACGGCAAAATCAAATACATGGTAGCTGTCCAGGCTGACCTCGTTCACATACAGGTCGCTGGGATCATCGTCAACCATGCCGAGCACCTGCTGAACCTGTTTGTCCTGGAATTTGTAATCCAGAAGCAGCAGGGTGTTTTCAAAAAGATTGTATTGAAGCCCGGCATTTAAACGGTGTTTGGCCCGATCACTCAAATCCTGGTCGGCCCACTCCTCTGCTCCTCCGTTGTGCGGGCCTTTGTATTTCCACTCATTAAAGGAGTAACTCAGATAAAAGTAGAGGTTGTCCAGAAGATTGCCGTTGATCTCCACATCCACGCCTTCCTTGTGGACTTTTTCAAGTTCCACCATGCGTCGTCCCCAAAGGGCCTGCTTAAAATAATCCGTGGCCGCATTTGCCCAGATACCGTAATCCTTAAACTCATAATGGGACACATCCACGTTGAGAAAAATATTACTCCACAATCTTCTGGTAAACACCACGTCATATCCAATCCCATGGGTGGGATCAATCTCAACACCCGATCCCCAGCTGCAAACTTCGCAGTAGTCTCTGGGGGTCCATATTTTGCTGACACCCAGAGAGATAGATGTATCCCTGAGCCATGAAGCAAGGTCATCCATCTGGTAGGTGACAAAGGATTTGGGAGCCAGTTCCGTATAATGTCGTTTTACATGGGTTGAGGGGTGTGAAGAATCTTTGTAGGCCCCGTCGGGATAGGTGGCGGAGGGTTCCCACCAGTTATCCCACCAGACATTGATGTCCTCGTACCTCAGACCGGCTGTCCAGGAGAGACGGGGAATGATCTGCCATTTATCCTGGAGATATCCGGCCCAGGTTTCAACTATCTTTTCCGAATATTTCTGGTACAGGTGAGCTGTGTCCATGCCTACGGTGATTTGATGATTGTCCGATATCTTGAATTCGTTTTTCACCAGAGCCCCATAGGAGACATAATTGGTTGTATAGGAGCTGTAGTCATACCCATTACGGTGGTAGGATTGCCCCTCATCTGTATAATATGCTCCAAGCGACCAGGTTCCCATGGCGGATGGTTGCTTAAAATCAAAACGAACGGAGTGACCATCATAGTCTCTCCTGCTGTCATCATCTGGATTCATCCACCTGGGAGAGACATCCTTTGTCTTAGTCACAGGATAATCGTTATCATAATCATCCCGGTCAGGATCATTGGCACAGGGAATTTCCCGTTCAAGGTCGCTGTACGTGCCGGTTAGACGGATATGTCCACCCGACGGCAATTTGTAACCCAGCCTTCCGGTTACCGTATCTATGTCTGCTTCATTGTTTCTCAAATAACCGTCTGTATGGTATTTTTCATAGCTGAAACCTAAATTCAAACCGCCTTTCCCACCATTGAGGTCCACCCTTTGATTCTGGGTGTTATAACTTCTGAAACTTGTGGAGAGACTACCATTCAATTGTGGTGTTTCATAAAAAACCGGCTCTTTGGTTTTAAAGTTAATGACGCCTCCAAAACTTTTACCATCATAAAGTGCGGAATGGGGGCCTGAGATAAATTCAATGCTCTCCACAAGGGAAAGGGGGATCATGCCGAAGTCCACATAATGGGTCCCCCACCAGCCACCGGTCTTTTGGATGACCAGACCATCCACTGATATCAGGAACTGTCGAACGTCAAATCCCCTCATCTGGATACTGTCGGACTCCGGAACCAGGTCACTTTCTCCCCTGAAATCAATGGTTGCACGATCCTTGAGGATATCCAGCACATTGGTGGGTTGTCCTGCAATATTGTAATCGTCCATGAAAACTTCTGTTTTGTTGGGACTGAGTTTGACGTTCTGGGCCGTAACCTTTATCTCCTTCAATGCAACGGTATCACCCGATGATTCATCGGCAACCTTGTTTTCATCGGACAGGACCGTCCCGGTCATGAACAATACCAGAAATGTAGCAAAAACAAACAATTTTTTCATCTGTACCATTCTCCTTTTTCTCTCCCTTGGGTTCAATTCTTTTCTTGAAATTCAGCCTGAAAAACCAAATTCCAAAACGACAAAAGCCTGAAAGGCTTCCATGGATAATTTCCCTATCCTTGGAAGCCTTCCAGGCTTCAATTAGCGGAATAATAATTCTTTTTTTGCCGGGAATTAAAACTCCCGATTTTGGTTTTCAAGGGCTTTTAAACGGTCTTTTAACCAAAAAAACTCATAAAGGTCACCCTATTCATCCCTAAACGGCTTCTGCCGAAATATTATAAGCATGTGCTAATTAGTATTCTCAAATAAAAAAGTCAAGTTTTTTTGCAGGGCAGGGATAGGGTGCTGCTGCAGCACTAATTTTTCACAAGCAATCAGCTCCAAGGCAGTCTGCGCATGCTTGAGTGTTGATGGGGAGGGCACGTTGGCTTTTAATGGTGGGATTGGTATGCATTCAGCGTGAAAAAGTATCCCCATTTCAAGGCATCCATAGAGGAGAGAAGAAGATGTGTTATCTTACCTGTTTTGTAGTATCTTTGGCTATTTTAATTATATGTTTGGCTCCTCGCTGTTTCATGTGGAAGCCACTTCACAGTTTAAATCCGCACTGACCGATGGCAATAAGATTGTTGTTTCCGTTCGTATTTCCAAATTTGGCAGAATCAGCTTTACAATTGCCTTTGAAGGCAGAGAGAGGCCACCAGTGGTCGACTTGCCGCCACCGGGCATATTGTAGCCGTTGAGCTGGACAAAGTCACTGAAACCACTGTTGAAATTCCGGAAGCATTCAAAAAAGCTGTCAACACCGTGCACCCCCCATAACTGGGCATCCTTAATTCACTGCTTGACACCTTTTCAAAGCATTCCCTTGTTGTCTGGGAATCTCCTCAGAAAATGGGAATGTGACCCAGAAAAGAGTCAATTATTTTTGTAGGTAATATGAAGGATGCCCATAACTGACCCGTTTACTGGACGACCCCTTTCTCTTTCAATACAACAATATTTTGGGCATCATATCCCAGTCCCCGGAGGATATCATCGGTATGGGCTCCCTTGTCGGCCCCTCGGGTGCGGGTACCGGGACGGCATTTCCCGAAACGGGCCGGATAGCCCGGTACATTTATCTCGCCCAGGCCGGGATATTGAGCCGGCCGAACATAGCTGTTGGCCTTTGCCTGGATATCATTTTCCACATCCATGACCTTCTGGATGGGGGCGAACATCAGCCTGGCTGCCATGAAATCTGCCATCCACTCATCCCGGGACCGGCTGGTAAAAAGTTCATCAAGCCGGGAAGTCAATTCATCGGAGGTTATGGGCCCCCCTTTTTCATTGGTGAATTTCGGATCACGGGCAATTTCCGGGACACCCATGACCCGGCAAAAGGTGTCCCAGTACTTCTCCTCGGGATGGTGGGTACACATCACCCATTGGCCGTCCCCACAGCAGAACACATTCCGCAGGGGCGAATGATGGGACCGGTCCGAAGGCACACAGGGGTCGATTTTCAAAGTATTGGCCAGCATCAGATTGATATGCTGAAGCCATAATGACGAACTGTACAATGAAACATGGACTTCCTGGGAAATACCCTGTCGCTCCCTGGCCAGCAGGGCCGCAAGTATGGCATGGGAGAGACTGATGGCAGTGGCCTGGTCAAGCAGCCCAATATGCAACATGGCCGGTAACTCCCCGCCCGTGGTGTACATCAGGCCGGAGCAGGCCTGTCCCAAAGGGTCAAAAGCGCCAATATCCTGCAGGGGACCCTCCTGGCCGTAACCGGAAACACTGGCATGGATAATCCTGGGATTAATGGCACAGATGGACGCATGGTCCAGCTTCATCTTATGGGTGGTGCTTTTGCGAAGGTTGATCATGAACACATCTGCATCCCGGATCAGGCGGTTGAAAATCTCCCGACCCGCCTCGGTGTTGATGTCCAGGCAAATATTCTTCTTGTTCCGATTGGACACTTCAAAGGTTACGCTGCGACCATCAGGCCCGGCCATGTCCACGGCCCCCACCTTGGTCCAATAACGGATGCCGTCTCCCACCGGGTCTTCCACTTTGATCACCTCTGCCCCCAGATCGGCCAATATGGCCCCACCCCCGGGGCCTGCATGAAACACACCGTACTCAACGACCTTTATCCCTTCCAGGGGCAGAGGGGCGTCATCCCGGCCATCTTTGTCATGATAGCTGATTTCCATTCACGCTCTCCTTTGTTAATTCATGAGTTCCAGGTTCTCCAATTTCATACCAAAAGAGTACACGAACCTGTATTTATAATATTTATTGCCTTATGGTGGCAAGTTTCAATGCAAGCCCTAAAAAGACGGTTCCGGCCACACGGTTTAGAATTTTTTGTATGTTCGGGGATTGATTCATTCGTTCCCCAAGATAGCCAGCCACCAAAGCAATTCCACCAAAAATCATAAAGGTGGCAAGGATGAAGATCCCCCCAAGCATCAGGATCTGAAGGGGAATACTACCCTGTGAAGGGGTAACAAACTGGGGTAGGAATGCCAGAAAAAAAATGGAAACCTTTGGGTTGGTGATATTCATGATAATTCCCCGTCTGTAGAGCTTACCATGGGAAATGCCTCCCACAAAGCCGTCACCGGAAACCTCCTGGGCCGAAGCACGAAAGGCTTGCCAGGCTAAATAGACCAGGTACCCTGCCCCCACAAATTTGAGTAGAGAAAAAGCCACCACCGATGTCTGAAAGATGGCGGCCACACCCAGGGCAACGGCAGTGCTGTGAAAAACAAGTCCGGTGCAAAGCCCCATGGTGACCAGCATACCAGCCCAACGCCCCCGTAGGGTAGATTGGGTCAGTACAAAAATATTATCCGGTCCAGGTGCCAGTGCTAAAAGTATGGCTGCTGCAAAAAATGTCAGCATAGTCTCAAAAGGTATCATTTTATTGAGTTCCTTTCCAGGTAAGTTTAATGCCTTTACCGGGGCTTTTAAAGTGCTGTTTTAAGGATTTGGGCTGACACCTCAAGGGTCACATCAGCCATTTCTGAAAGGGCTGTCATCCCATGTTTTTCAAGTGCATTAATAATATCTGGGCATCCTTCATATCACCCTAAAAGTACTTTACAGTGTTTTGGGGGAAATCCCTGCAAATGGAGAATGTTATAAAAAAGTGTAAAGTACTTTTGAAGGATGCCAATATCTGGAATTTGAGTTTTATCTATTCCATAATCGGTCAGCCGGGTTTTCATGCCCAAGCTCTGGCAAAACGCTTCGGTCCTCTCAATGGCTTGATCAACGATCTTATCATCTCTGCCATCAGTGCTCCCCGGACTCCGGTGCGTCCTGGGGACGATGGGCCAATAAGATACGGCGATTATCTGCTTTATTTTGAGGTATGCCCCGCTTCCTTTTTCTGCTCTTTTTTTTCCACTAAACAATGCAACGCATCTTTGGTGAAGAGGGTTGAAAAACATTTATTGCATGAAATACACCGGGCCTTTTTCCGGTCCCCTGATGCCCATCTTTTAACCAGATGGGGCTCCCTGATAAGGGGTCTTGACAGGGCAACATAATCTGAAATCCCAGAGGTTACAGCGTCTCCGGCAATAGCATAGGAAAGAAAACCACCAACCAGAATAAGGGGGATACCTACCTCCTTCTTAAATGCCCGGGCAGCCTCTCTGTAGTAAACTTCCCGCTCTTCTGACTTTGAGGTACCAGCCCTGGAGGGAAGATATTTTCCAGATTCAAAGGTACCGCCGCTCATCTCAATGGCATCCATGCCACGGTGTTCAAGCATCTGACAAACCGTTATCATCTCATCTACGGTCATCCCGTCTTCAAGAAAATCCTCGGAGTTGATTTTAACCATTATGGGAAATGAGGTTCCCACCCGTTGTCTGATCTCTTCGTAAACCTGGACGAGCAACCTTGCCCGGTTTTCAAGGGTTCCCCCATATTCATCATCCCTTTTATTATAATGGGGCGATAAAAACTGACTGAGCAGATAGCCGTGGGCTGCATGGATTTCTATGGCATCAAAGCCAGCTTTTACAGCTCTATCAGCAGCATCCCCAAAGGATTTAACGGTTTTATCAATATCATCAACCGTCATGGCAGACGCTTTTTTAACATCTTTTTTAAAAACATCTGAAGGGGCAAAAGGGGCATAGGCGTCTTTTCCGATGCCATGTTTTCCGGCATGGGCCAGTTGCACGGCAACAAGACCGCCATTTTGGTGAACAGCCGAAGTAACCTGGTTCAGGCTGCCAATCATGTCATCTGAATAGATGCCCATCTGCCGGGGACCGGCCTGCCCTTCCCTTGTCACATGGGCGTGCCCTGTGATAATAAGCCCCACGTCCCCCTGGGCAAGTTGTGCCATGCATTCCAACAGCTGGTCAGTGGCCTTTCCATCCAAATCTGCCATGGCCTCGTAGGTGGCGGATCTGACGAAGCGATTTTTTATATTCATTCCATTAATAGTGGTTGTTTCAAATAATGTAGACATTTTTTTCCTTTTCCTTACGGATTAAAATTTTGATGACGGGTCATAACATCGAGCAGGCATCATAATTGATGCTCTAAAATCAGGCATTTGAATAATAATGTCAATACCCCTTGGCCCAAAGAATCAAAAGGGTTCCTGTCATTATTTTTATAAGATTGGCTTGACAAGGCCATTCTCAAGGTTCATATTCAGGTAGTTGAATAGTGTTTGCTGGGGGCGCTGATAGCGGCTGAGAAGGATTGTTATGATCCTGTCCCTTGGAACCTGATGCGGATAATTCCGACGTAGGGAAGCTGATATTTACTTTTCAAATGATATCTTCCTTGTGAGTTTTCGTCCACAGCCCTTTGTCATGTGTAATACAACAAAAAGGGCTTGACGCTGGGTCACGGCATGTTTTACTGCCCCAATACCCCAAAACTTACAACGGTCTTTTCTATTACTCTTCCATCTTGTTCCGATTTTAATTTTTTTAAAAACAACATGAAAAATCGTTCTGGAATTCGCCCAGGGCTTTTTTTATTGTTGATGGATTTTTTTTATGATGGAACACCACGCATTGGCCAGGCAGATATTCAATCTGTGCACCAAAATCCGTGAACAAAGGCCCCTTGTGCATGTGATCACCAATTTTGTGGTGATGAATCAGACGGCAAATGCTCTGCTGGCCCTGGGGGCCTCTCCCACCATGTCCTGGGCCAAAGAAGACGCTGAACACATGTCAAACATTTCAGATGCCCTGTGCATTAACATGGGCACCCCCCTGAAAGACCGCATTGAGGTGATGAAAACACTCATGGGCCATGCCCAGGAGATGAATAAACCCGTTGTTTTAGACCCGGTGGGCTCCGGTGCCGGTGCCCATAGAACAGGCATTGCAAAATCACTTTTTTCACTTGCGCCCCACAAGATAATCAGGGGCAATGCCTCTGAAGTCTGTTCACTGGTGGATGATAATCACACAACAAGGGGGGTTGACAACACCATCTCCCTGAAAACCGCCAAGAAAATATTGATGGGACATGGCAGAACCCAGGGCAGCGAAAACAAACTTAACGAAGATCAGCCCGGGTGGCAGGCCCTCTTGACATCGGCATCTGCTTTGATTATCAGCGGAGAGAATGACATGATCCTTGGGACGGATCAACGCATGATACTCAAAAACGGAACCCCATTGATGAACGCCGTCACCGGTACAGGATGCATACTGTCTGCCATGACAGCCGCCTTTTATGCTGTTGCCGAGAATGGGTTTGACGCTGCCGTTGCCGCCGCTGCAGTGGCCGCCATCGCAGGGGAGCTTGCCGCTGAAAAAGCTGCAGGACCGGGAACCTTCATGCCCCATTTCATGGATGCATTATACCACATGGACCAGGAGACCCTGACAAAACGCCTGAATGCGGAGAATTGACGGCAACATTGATTACGACATCCATGTCCTGGCGGACACAACGAAAAATGAAAATGGCAATATGCCGCCGCCCCCCCCCCGACGGGCAATGGCCCCGGACCGGAACTGTAGACAGCTCGATTGTCCGGTTCCTATTGACCATCGGGGGGGCGGCTCTGCCGAGGTTGCCTTGAAGGCTGCCTTTTCATATAACGGTCATATCCTGGAGGACACAACGAAAATAGGGTCGTAGACGCGGAGCCAAATGGCATTATGCCGCCCCTCCCCCGACGGGCAATGGTCCCGGACTGGAACTGTAGACAGCTCGATTGTCCGGTTCCTATTGACCGTCGGGGGAGGGGCTCTGCTGAGGTTGCCTTGAAGGCTGCCTTTTCACATAAAAAATACATGGCTGTAACCACCAGCCACAACGAATAATGAAAAAGTAGTTGCGGTTAGAACCCAGTACCCAGTACCCGCTTTTTCATATATAAAACTTTTAAATAAAAGGAAAAAAACATGGAAGAAATTCAAACGATAAAACCTTCCCGCCTGAAGGGCATTCTGTCCGCATTTGGACCGGCATGGCTCATCAGTGCTGTGGCAGCCGGTCCCGGCACCACATTAAGCGTTGCAAAGGCCGGTGGAACATACGGCTACAGTTTTTTGTGGGTCATTATTCTAAGTGTTGTGCTGGCCTTTGTCTGTCAGTACATGGCCGCGAAAACCGCATTGATCGGGGGCAAAGGCATCGTCTCCATTGTTGAAGAAAAATGGGGAAAGGCTCTTGCCTGGTTCGTGGCCGTGGATGCCCTGGTCGTCATCTGGCTATGCAACGTGATTTTATTAAAAATTCTGGTGGCGGTGACGGAATTTGTCACCGGATTTACCACGCCTTTATGGGGACTTTTTTTTGTGGCTGTTTTCTATGGACTTGTGGCCATGGGCGGCTATAAACCCATAGAAAGGATCTGTAAGGTGGTTGTTTCCCTGCTGGTCATCTGTTTTATTGCCACCCTTTTCATTGCAAAACCGGATCTGGGGGCAATCATGGGTGGGCTCGTTCCGGATTTGACAAATTTCGGTGCAGCGGAGATCATGATGATGACAGCCATCATGGGCGGTTCCATCCATGTAACCATCCTTTCCATGCAGACCTATACGGTGCATGAAAGGGGATGGACAACTAGGGATTTGTCGCTTGCCCTCACCGACACGGCGGTGTCCCTTCTGGGGGCCTTTGGTCTTTATTGCACAGCCATTTATCTCACCGGAGCAAGTGTGCTCAACCCTGCCGGAATTCAGGTATCAAACCTTTTTGAAATGGCTGATGCCATCAAGCCCGTTCTGGGTAACTATGCCCATGGATTTTTCTGTCTGGGTATCTGGTGTGCCGTTTTTTCAACCATCATGCCCACTTTTATCGCGGCATCCTATGTGGTTGGAGACAAGATGAAATGGGAGTTTAAGCCGGGCGAAACAAAATACAAAGGAATTATTCTTGCCGGATGCCTCATTGCGTTGCCAGGGGCTTTTCTGCCGGGAAAACCGGTCAATCTTTTGATGCTCATGCTGGCCCTATCATTTGTGGGCACCCCGCTCTTTGTGGGCATATTCATGAAACTGCTCAACGACAAAGGCTGGGCCCAAGAGCATAAAAACGGGTGGTTGCTAAACATCGGAGGTGCCACGGCACTGCTGGTCACCCTGTTTCTTGGCGTGAAATGGGTAACCAAGATCCTTTAGGAATTGCTCTGAAATAACATGCCTGCTTCAAATGAAGGGCGGTGCCTCTCTATTTTTAATAGATAGAAATCCATTCGGACACATTCATTTAACAGAACGGGGTCAGGCCTGGCCAATGGGTGTAATTTATTCGGATCCATGCAACAACAGCATTTTTCCAGAAATAATACCCATAAACCAAGCCTGACCCCACTGATTCCACAATTATGATGGCCGCCTGTCGTGTAACATACCGTGGAATGGACGGCGTATATTAGAAGAGGAGATTGGGCAGCCACATAACCACACCGGGATACAGCAGAATAAAAACAACCACAGCCAATTGTATGAGCACAAAAGGCAAAATAGAGCGATAAATGTCTGCCATTGATACCTCAGGCGGTGCAACCCCTTTCATGTAAAACAGGGTAAATCCAAAGGGCGGCGTCAGATAATCCATCTGCACCTGAGTCATGAAGAGCACACCAAACCACACCGGATCATACCCGAGCTCCACAATAATGGGAAGAAATACCGGAACCGTGATCATCACCTGGGTGATTTCGTCCAGAAAAAAACCAAGAACTATCAATACCACAAGGATAAAGCCGAAAATCAGGGCCGGGTTCTCAAAACCCAGCAAAAGGTCGGAGATCAGATCCTGCCCACCTGTGCGGAAAAAGATACTGGTGAAACAGGCAGCTCCGAAAAGTATCCACATGACCATGCCGGTGATTCCCATGGACCTGACAGCGGCCTCACTGAGCATTTCCCAATTAAGCCGGCGGTTTATCAAAGCACTTATGATAGCACCGGCAACACCCACAGCTGCAGCCTCGGTGGGCGAGGCAACCCCGGCAAAAATGGTACCAAGAACCGCAGCAACCACGCCAATGGGAAGAATCAGCCCCTTGGCAAGGATAATCAGTTCCTTAAGGGACACTCGTTGATCCTTGGGCAGGGCCGGTGCATACTCGGGTTGCAGATAACTTCGTATGGCAATGTAAGCCAGAAATGAAGCCACAAGGATCAAACCGGGGACAACACCACCGGCAAAGAGTTTACCAATGGATACCCTTGCCACCATTCCGTAAACAATCAGCGAAATACTTGGCGGAATTAAAAGCCCCAGTGCTCCGCCAGCCAGTATGGGGCCAATGGCAATGCTCTTGTGATATCCCTGCTTAAGCATAATGGGCAGGGCGATGATACCCATGGTGACCACTGCAGTGGTACTTACTCCGGACATGGCCGCAATAATGGCACAAATCAGTACGGTACCCATGGATAATCCGCCACGAACCGGTCCCAGGGCCTGGTACATAAATGCGTAGAGGTCTTCAGCAACACCGGATTTTTCCAGTAAACATGCCATCAAAATAAAAAGGGGCATGGCAATGAGAACCATGCTGGACATCATGCCAAAAACATTGGTGGCGACAAAGGGAAGCGTCTGGGCTCCAAAAAAGAAAAAAGCCGTGATAATAGCACTGCTGGACAAGGTAAATGCCATGGGAAATCCGGTGATCAGACCAAACAACAGACCGCCCACAAGGGTCAGCACAGGTAGTAATTCCGTCATGATAGTTCCTTCCCTGTAAACGCCATGTTAAGAGTTCTGATGTATTTGGCCAGGCCCTGGAGAAGCATCAAGAAAGCGGCCAGGGGGACGCATAGTTTCACCGGCCACAAGGGAGATGCCCAGGGTGAAGGAGAAACTGTCTGCTTCAACTCAAAGGCGCGCACACCGATGTGTAAACCATGCCAGAACAGCAGACCGATGAACATAAAGAAAAGAGGATAGGTAAAGCTGTCGATAATAGCCCGACCTCTTGGTGAAAAAAGGTTATAAACAATATCTATTTTCACATGTTCATCGTGCAGAAGTACATAAGCTCCGGCTATTACGGCATAGGCACCGAAAAGATGGAGTGCCAGTTCGTGGCACCAGATGGTAGGCGCGTTAAACGCAAACCTCATAATGACATCATACAGCAGAAAAAAGGCAAGCAAGAAGACAAAAACACTTATCAATCTTCCGCTCCATTCGCTGATAGAATCTATTATGCTCAAAATTCGTCTCATTGTATTTTCCCTTTTACTTTTTTTCCTTTAATTAAGGCATGAAAGACACGCCACCTCCCCATGGAGGCGGCGTTTTTTCCAGAAGAATTATTTTTTTTCCCAATATCCTTTTTCGATGGCCCATTTTTGCGTAATATCAAAAATTTCTTTAAAGGCTGGGTCTTTCAAATATTTTTCAGGGACAACTTCACTGGCGGTCTCTGACAGTATCCGGGCATCTTCTTCTGACCATTCAATAATTTCGATACCTTTGGCCTTAACTACTTTCCATGCTGCTTCAATTTTTAATTCAGCCTGGAACTTGT
This sequence comes from Desulfocicer niacini, assembly GCF_054657595.1. Classification (NCBI taxonomy): domain Bacteria; kingdom Pseudomonadati; phylum Thermodesulfobacteriota; class Desulfobacteria; order Desulfobacterales; family Desulfobacteraceae; genus Desulfocicer; species Desulfocicer niacini. The sequence goes on along the minus strand of NZ_BAAHYK010000014.1, from coordinate 111,306 downwards.
TTCTTGCAGATCCGATTTCGCAGGCAGCTTCCAAAATGGCTTTAAGATCATCAGGCAAAGAATTCCAGGTATCAAGATTGACGATAAAGGCATCCGTGGCAGGACCTACAGCTGTGGGATTTTTTACCCAGTATTTTGTAACTTCATGGAAACCCATGTCCACCATGTCTGCTGCATGGGAAAAAGTGATGGCATCAACGCCGCCGGTGGAGAGCATGGTATAAATTTCGTCTGCAGGAGTCCAGATGGTTCCTGCGCCCAGTTTTGCCAGCTGAAGTGCGATCAACTCAGAAGATCTGAACTTCAAACCTTTGATATCTTTGACACCCATAATGGGTTTTTTGGAAATCATCAGGTTGTCCAGGGTCCAGTATACGTTCCCCACGAGATGCACACCATGTTTGGCGTATTCTTCACGCAAAATCTTCATGATACGCCCGCCTTCGTACTCCTCATATAAGTAGCGCATTTCGGCGATGGTCTTGGGTGCGGCCATGCAATCGCCATGGGTAAAGGCGATGGGAAGCTGTCCGGGGAAATATCCCGGCCAGATAAAGGTCGCCTGCATAACGCCCATACCAACAGCATCCAATTGTTCAGCCACAGGAACGATGGCCCCTGGCGCGCTGGGTTTCATGAGAATACGGCCGTTGGACATCCGTTTTACATAATCGGACATGTATGCGATGGTATCCCAGCTGATGCCGGAAGGCAGCCAGGACGAGGGTTGCCATCTGTAGGTCTTGGAAAATGCCGGCATGGAGGAAGCCATTATCAAAAAAGCGCCAATGAACGCGACCATTATACCACGGGTGAATTTACCTTGAACTTTCATTTAATTCTCCTTGCAGAAAAACGTTTAAATTTAAATATCCGTAATTGCAATTATACCTGTAACCTGCCTTCACCTCCTTTTTTTGAAATTGACCACAACATCAAGTTATACACAAACGAAAAGGAACAATATCGCCATTAACTCAATAACATTTTCTACATAAATCCCTTAAAGGGCGAACGTACCATGGTGGTGTGTACATAGTTTATCATCGTAAAAAAATCAAACACAGGAAGTCCCACCGCAGCCTGAACCGCATGTGCATAGGGAGGCAAATCACTGCATTCCAGCAGGATACTGCCGATATCGGGATTTTTACTTATCAGGTCCCGAGCAACACCAACTACTTCTTCCTGGATTTTATCGGAATCAAGGGTCCCTTTTTCCTTTAAAACGGCATTTTTGAATTCCGGCTGATTTTCCATACCGGCGATAGCAAGAGGAAGGTCCTTGGGAACACCTGTGGATGTAAAATGTTTGGTTTGAAGGCAAGTGGCATCAGCTGTGATCAGCCCTATTTTTTTGCCGGTTATCTGATACATGAAGGGAAGTTGTAAAAGCGTGGATAAAAAAACTGGTATTTCAAGATCTTGGGCTACTTCCTTCTGAAAAAGTGCCATAAAGCCACATGCGCCGGTAATGGCATGCACCCCGCTGTTATACAACCTTTTGGCGGCATCAATAAATGGCGTAACCAGCTCCGGGTCCCGTTGATTGAGCAGTCGGTCAATGGAAGCCCCCTCTACTTTCTCATAGCGGACAGGAAATGGAAACGTACTGGCATTACCTACATTCCCGGGAACACAGGGATAGGATGCGTCCAGTATTAAAATACCAATGGATTCTCCATACCATGCCTGCTCAGGCCTGGAAACAGAAAATATCGTCATAAGACCTCCTTAAATTGCATGAATCCTATTCATGTTTACCAAAAGAATACTTATAATAGAATGTAATGTCAACACTAATATACGTACAGAAATATTAGTGTTGACATTTCCATATAAACGCTACAGTTACAAGCATGGCAGTGCTTGATAATGACATGGGTCAACCATCATTAATGCTGAAACAGGGGGGGTGGGCGTATGTTATTGAAAAATAAGCCCCTGCAATTGAGGAATGGGTTTGGCAGGTGTAAACTACTTTTAGCGAATGGTTATTTCAGGCTTGGTCACAGCTTTCAGCATCTGTCACTCTTGACAGGGTGCAAGCCTGTTGCCCACCCATTATGATGTCTGGCAGATGGTGTAATCAAAGCCCCTTGTCGGCTTTGGTTACTCCATCGGGCACCTTTGGGTGGAATCAGACTTGCGTTATTGGGGCCTGGTTAGAACGTGGCCCACTTTTGTTTATCTTCTGCCATGAAATCAGCCATTTTCAATTTTTCATTTATTTGTTATATCATATTTTAAAATCCCACATGGCGTAATCACCGGGAAAAAAGCGACTACCCAAAAAATCATTAATCGTGGGACAAAGATTGGAATCATAACGGAGACAGGTAAAAATATGAAACGAATTTCCGTTTTAATTTATTTTCTTATTAGTTCTATTCTCTTGTCCAGTCCCGTTTTTTGTAAACAAATCAAGTTGTCCGTTGGATTAACGGTTGCTCCTTATGTGATTAAAGCTCAAAAGCCAGAAGAAAAAATATCGGGCTTTGAAGTGGATATTGTGCGAGAAGCCTTCGCATTGAAAGGATATGAAGTTAAATTCATCCTGCAGCCCCTCAAAAGAACAAAATTATCCTTTAACGAAAAAAAAGTCGATGGCGTTCTCACCATTAAAGGACATTATCCCCAGGTCAAAGGGGCATTTCTGTCCGAGGATTACATTACCTACCATAATTTTGCTGTAACACTTGCCGGAGAAAACATAAAAATTAATTCCATCCATGATCTGGCTGACAAAAAAATCATTGCCTTTCAACAGGCCCAATTTGCATTGGGCAAAGAATTCAAAACCATGGCACATCAGAATCCCGATTATAGAGAAATGGCAAGTCAGGAAAATCAGATCGGAATGTTTTTCTACAAACGAACACAGGTGATCATTATAGATGATCGCATCTTTACTTATTATAAAATCAAACGCAAACATTTCTCCGCACATCAGGCCATCATATTCCATAATATTTTTGAACCGAGTTCATACAAAATTGCTTTCCGGAAACAGGACATGAGAGACGCATTTAATCAAGGCTTAAAGACAATCAGGTCATCGGGGCGATACGACGGCATCATTAAATCCTACATTGAAGATCCACCGCCTGTTGAAAACAGAAATGATTCTGTTGATGGAAATTAAAACCATGACCATTAAAAAACCTGCAGGCATCACCTTGCTGGTGGTATCCATGTGCTTTAGTGTCTTTTTTTTGTCTTACAGTCAATACATAAAGCAGTGGACTGTCCAGGAGATGGCCAAACATGCTGAAATTATAAAAGAAGATGTTTGGGAAACCAATTATGAGGGGGCAAGGCCATATCTTACCCTGGTTGCAAACCGGGAGAACTATTCAAAAATAGAACTCAGGCATGCAGATGCAACGCTGCTGACCATTGAGGGCCCCCGCTTAAACGCCATTGATTCAATCTTAAATCAGCTCGGACTTTTTCCTGAAACAAAACTTATCAATGATATCCAATACGATGGTCAAAACATCGGAACCTTGACAGGGTATCACCGAAATATGTCTTTTTATGTTCATTTTTTCGCATTCACACTTTTCCTGCTCATATATATTATCATCAGAATGGTTTTGGATATCACCAGGCGGAAAATCACGGAGGTTGAGCTCAAAAAACGTGATGTCAAATATAATAAAATGCTTGCCAATATTGCAGATGTGCTCTTAATCATTGATCGGAATGGCATTACTCAATATGAAAGTGAAAATATAACCAGACATTTTGGATGGAAACCGGAAGAACGTGTGGGCACCAGCATATGGGACACGATTCATCCCGATGATTTAAAATTCTCACAGAACACCTTTGAACGGCTGCTCAATACACCCAACGAACCTATTACGGCGGCGCTGCGCGTCAAATGCAGGAACGGCCAATTCAAATGGATTCAATTTACAGGGATAAATTTATTCCATGATCCTGATATCAAGGGAATTTTAGGAAATTACCATGATATCTCTGAAAAAAGAGACACAGAAAATGAAATCAGACTTAAAAATAGAATACAAAGCGCTCAACTCAGATTAATCAATGGGGCTCACGGACTTTCAACAACGGCACTTTTACAGAAATTTCTTGACGAAGCAGAGATACTCACGCAAAGCACAATTGGATTTTATCATTTCTTGAACGAAGACGAAAAATTTATCTCCCTTCAAGCATGGTCCACAAACACCATGAAGACTGACTGCATTGCTAAACTCCCCCAGCACTACCCTGTTGATCAAGCCGGTATCTGGTGTGAGTGCGTTCAAAAAAGAAAAACGGTAATTCACAATGACTACAATAATCTCAAAGACAAAAAGGGGCTTCCTGATGGCCATGTGCCTGTGATTCGTGAACTTGTGGTGCCCATTTTCAGGGACAATCAAATTGTGGCGGTTCTTGGGGTGGGCAACAAACCGGTTGATTATACCCGGGTGGACGCACAGACCATTGAAATCCTAGCAGAACTGGCATGGGAAACGGTTGTTAGAAAGAAAACCGAGGACAAAATCAATACAAGTGAGGAGAAATTTCGCCTGGCGTTTTTAACGAGTCCGGATTCAATTACCTTGAGCAGAGTCGAGGATGGTATATTTCTGGAAATCAATGAAGGATTTTTACAAATGCTGGGTTACTCAAGGGAGGACGTGATCGGTAAATCCTCTTTGGAACTTAATATATGGAAAAACAAGGAAGACAGGGACCGTTTGACGTCCATGTTGAAAAAAGACGGTATTGTTGAAAATCTTGAAGTTGAATTTCTAAGCAAATCAGGAACGGTGATATTGGGGCTGATCTCAGCAAGGGTGCTTAGAATTGAAAATGAAAATTGTCTGCTTTCCATAACCCGGGATATCACCGAACAAAGAAAACTTGAACTCCAATACCGGCAAGCCCGGAAAATGGAAAGTATCGGTACCCTGGCCGGTGGCATTGCCCATGATTTTAACAACATCCTTTTTCCCATCCTTGGGCATTCAGAAATGCTTTTAAAAGATTTACCTGCGGATGATTCCAATCGAAAAAGCATAGATGCCATACACACAAGTGCCCTGAGGGCCAGGGACCTCGTAGGTCAAATACTTACCTTTTCCCGGCAGCAGAACGATGAAATAAAATTGATGCTGATTCAGCCGGTTTTAAAAGAATCATTGAAAATGCTCAGGGCCACCATACCAGCCACCATAGAAATCAAACAGCATATCGCAACCGATTGTGGCCCTGTCAAGGCGGATCCCACTCAAATTCACCAGATGATAATCAATCTTGCAACCAATGCATTTCATGCCATGGAAGAAAAAGGAGGCATTCTTACCGTTGAATTAATTCCCCTGCTCCTTGATAAAAAGGACCTGATAATCCCTTTGACTAAGCCGGGTCAATATGTCCTTTTATCTGTAAAGGATACGGGAGACGGCATCCCGGACAATATCGCAGAAAAAATATTTGAGCCGTTTTATACAACGAAAGTAAAAGGGAAGGGAACCGGGCTGGGGCTGTCCGTGGTTCACGGCATTGTAAAAAAATTTGGCGGTGCCATTGAGTTACACACTCAACCGGGTTCGGGTTCTGAATTCAAAATATATCTGCCCATGGAATCAATGAATTATTATTCCCCCCCCGGCATCATCGGAACCCATACCAAAGGGCACTGAGCGCATTTTACTTGTGGATGATGATGAAAGCGTCGTTAAAATAGAAAGCCACATGCTTGAACGTCTGGGATACAAGGTGACCAGCACAACAGACAGCATTGAAGCCCTTGAATTTTTTAAAAAGGGTTATGATGATTTTGACCTGGTGATTTCAGATCTGGACATGCCCAAAATGGCCGGAGATAAACTGGCCCGTAAATTATTATCAATCAAACCGGATACCCCCATCCTGTTATGTACGGGATTCAGCAATACATTGACACCCCAAACCTTATTGGAAATCGAAATAAAAGGATTACTCAACAAACCTATTATTCTGAAAGATCTTGCCCAAAAAATACGCGAAATTCTGGACTAATTGATGAAAAAACAAAAGCCTGCAATTATGATGGCTGATTGATGCTGCCATGACATGGAAACATCGACCAGCATCACTTTCTCGTCAACAGGGTAATAAACTTGTGATTGGCCTTGGGAAAGGGATAAGCATCAATTTCACCCGGGGTGATCCAGCGATGGTCCACCGGCCCGGTGAGAGACACCTGTCCTGACACATACCGGCACAGGTACACATCCATTTCAATTTTAAAATGGGTATAGGCATGCTTTACACGGGTAAGATGGGAAATCACCGCCACCTCCAGTCCGGTTTCTTCCTTAATTTCCCGGATACAGGCCGCCGGTGCCGTTTCGTTGTTTTCCACCTTGCCGCCGGGAAATTCCCACAACCCTCCCAGTAAGCCTTCGGATTGTCTCCGGGTGATCAGCAGCCTGTCATCTTTTTCCACAACCCCCACAGCAATGTGATGGGTGGGCACCGGCTTGGTTTTATTGCGTCGGGGATAATTCACGACGGCATCCTTTTTCAGAGCAAGACAGTAAGGGTTCAGGGGACAGGCAAGGCATCCGGGCATTCCCGGGGTGCACACCAATGCCCCGAGTTCCATCATGGCCTGGTTGAACATAGCTGGCTGGGTTTGTTCCAGCAGCCTGTCCGCCACTGCCTGAAACGCTTTATGGGACGGCCCGTGGTTCACCGGGGTCTTCAGGGTGTAAAGCCGTGACAGAACCCGCTTAACATTACCATCCACAACGGCCAGGGGCACACCAAAGGCAATGCTCAGCACCGCCGCTGCAATGTAGTCCCCCACCCCGGGCAGGGATTTGAAATTTTTTTTATCCCCGGGGATCTTCCCATCAAACTGATCCACCACAACCCCGGCTGCTTTATGAAGGTTCCGGGCCCGGGCATAATATCCCAGCCCCTCCCACAGTTTGAGCACCTGTTCCTGGTCTGAGCTGGCCAGAGATGCCAATGTGGGAAACCGCGTCATAAATCGGTGATAATAGGGAATCACCGTGGTCACCTGGGTCTGCTGCAGCATCACCTCGGACACCCAGATGGCATAGGGATCATTGGTTTTCCGCCAGGGAAGCCGTCGCTGGTTATCCTGGTACCAGATCATCAGATTCTTCTGAATTTCAATCCGTGTACGTTCATGCACTTTCACCGCAAAGATTCCGGTGAGATCATCATAAGTCATAGCGATTCAGGGGTATCCCATGGGTTAAATTTATGGGATCTTCAATGTCTGTATTCATTCAGCAATTCTCTCCAAAAACGTAAATATTCGTGTTGGTAATGTAAATATTCGGACAGTGCCCCACATTCGCCTGTTTGGGACTGCGTAGCATACGAATTGAATGCTATGTGAGAACTCCAAAACAGGTGAGATGGAGTGCTGGCCGAATATTTACCCAGAAACAGTTTGTGTGGGACTTAATAAATTTTACCTTAAAAAACAAGTTCTTGACAAAAGTGTGGGGCATGTTTTAATACTCCAGGCATTTCCAGCATAGATCCGCTTTTCGGATCCTGACGGGGGAAGGCATGCCTGCACTGCATAGATATTAAATGAAGCATATTCTTTTTCAACATAAAAAACAAGGAGGCTTGGTCACAGGATCGGCCATAAAAATATGTCAACCTACATTAAATTAATACTCACCGCCATTTTCTGGGGAGGCACCTTTATTGCGGGCCGATCCATTGCCCCGGATGTCAACCCGGTAAACGCCGCTTTTCTGCGCTTCAGCATTGCCTCCATTTTTCTGGTGATTTTCACAAAAAATATTGAGGGGGCCCTGCCCCGGATTTCAAAAAAACAGGTGTTGCCCATTTTCCTGCTGGGTGCTACCGGGGTTTTCGCCTATAATATTCTTTTTTTTGAAGGGCTGCATCACATCCATGCCGGACGCGCCGCGCTGATTATTGCCATGAACCCCATTGTGATCAGCGTGTTATCTGCGCTGATTTTCAGGGAAAGGCTTAATTTAATAAGAGGCATTGGAATTCTTCTGTCGGTGACCGGAGCCCTTGTGGTCATTTCTAACGGGCAGCTCACCCATGTCATGGGCTATGATATCGGCAGAGGAGAATTATTTATCTGCGGATGCGTGGCCAGCTGGGTGGCCTATTCCCTCATCGGAAAAACGGTGATGGGGGCTTTATCCCCTCTTGTTTCCGTTTGTTATTCGTCCATGGCAGGAACCCTCCTTCTGGCCGTTCCATTTGTATTCAACGGTCAGTTCCATGAAATCATGGCCTATAGCCTGCCGGACTGGGGCAGCCTGTTTTATCTGGGATTTTTTGGAACAGTGCTGGGCTTTTTCTGGTACTATGAAGGCATAAACACCATCGGCCCCATGAAAGCCAGCGTGTTCATCAATCTGGTACCGGTCAGTGCCATTACCCTTTCTTATTTTATTCTGGATGAACCCATTACCCCCTCTCTGTTTGCAGGGGGAATACTGGTTATTTCAGGGGTATATGCCACCAACGCATCCGACATGATCAAAAACAGCCTGACACGACTTTCCCACTGTCTGAAATAATTTCCGGGCTTGGTCACAACCTCGGCCATTTTGGGCTTGGTTTATTGGCATTATCGTTGCATTTGGCACTTGCACAGGCTGTGAAATGATTACGCCAATAACACAAGCCTGACCCCGTTGATCCATTGACGTTCAGCCCAAAGAAACCGATGATGGGTTAAAGGCCATGGGTGCCATCTTACCCCATAATTTCTTTGTCACATTGACGTGAATCCATGGAACGTGCTATGAGAAACAGCATAAGCACCAAATGTGGTCATACTCACTGACAACGGTGGATATTATGATAGTACCCTATCATGGGCCTGATGGTGACGTCACCCGCCATCCAAATGGATGAAAGCCGTTAAAATCGGGTCTGATTCATGACAGTTCCGCATACAAAAAGGGTTGATTCGAAAAATGGACAACAAGACGATCCTCATCGCCGACACCCATCCATCAAATCTTCAATTTCTCAAAACCTGTTTTGATTCTGCAGAGTACCAGGTACTACAGGCATCAAATGGAAGCCAGGCCCTTGAAAAGGCAATACACGTGCCGGATGTAATACTTCTTAACCCCATGCTGCCGGAAATCAATGGCGTTGAGGTATGTCAGCGCTTGAAATGCCTTGACAGCACAATGGATATTCCGATTATTGTTATGCCCGACTCCCCGGAGGATGCGGTCCTTATCCAATGTTTTGAAGCAGGGGCAGTTGATTATATTTTAAAGCCCTTCCAGAAACAGACCCTCCTGCAACGGGTGCGCATTCGTCTGGGTTTAACAACAGCGAATGACCGTTACAGGCGGATTGTGGAAAAGGCATCCGATGTCATTTACTGTACTGATGCGGCAGGCCGCATCAACTATGTCAATCCCTTTACAGAGCAACTGCTTGGCTTTTCCAAAGACGAAATCATCGGCAGGAAATACCTTGAATTCATTCGTCCTGATTTTACAGTAAAAGTAAAAACATTCCACCAGCATCAAATAAAAGAGAAGGTGGAAAAACTGTACACCGAAATTCCAGTGATGAGCAAACGCCGAAAGCATATATGGCTGGCACAGCAATCGCAGTTGTTAATGCGCGGGGATGAGGTCATCGGATTCCAGGCCATTTCAAGGGATATAACCCAGACAAGACAGCTGGAAAAAAATCTCAAAAGCCTTGCCAATGAGCTGGAAGTAACCAACCGGCAATTGATCCAGGCAAATGATCAGGCAAGTGAGATGGCGGCAAAGGCCCAATTTGCCAATATTGAAGAAAATGAACGACTGGACACCCTGCGTCAAGAGATGAAGGCATCCGTTGCAAATCTAGAGGAGCTGATGTCGCAACTGGCAGACACTCCCCTTTCAGATCCCCAGCGCCAATACATCCAAAGCATTCGTTCCGCTTGTGATCATCTGACAGACGTAATTCATGATAAAATGGGAGAACTCCTGGAATGACAACAACTGAAATAAATCCTGTTTTTGAATTTTATTATGTTGCCCGACAACCGGTTTTCAATAATTCAGGGGAGATCTGGGGACATGAACTGCTGTATCACAGTGGTTCAAATGACCAGGTGAATCACATTACCAACGAAAACATTGCATCCCTGTGCGTGGCAACCTCCGGTTTCAGCATGTCTCAATTCTACCAGGAAGCATCACGAAAAATCTGCATGCATTTCACAGAATCACTTCTTCTTGATGGGTCCCCCCAAGGGCTTCCTGCCCCCATTACAGTGATTGAAATACCGGGGGAGATCATGCCTTCCCCCCGGCTGATTAAAATGCTGGCCTCCTTTAAAGAGGAGGGATACACCCTTGCCATGGACGCGTACTCGGGGACAGCCCCTCAAAAACAACTGCTGGACGCTGTTGATATCGTTAAAATTGACATATCCACCAGATCCATGCAGGAAATTGAACATATTTTCTCAGTGCTCAAGGAAAAGAAGATCTTAAAACTGGCAAACAAGGTTGAAAACAGAAGTGATTTAAAACAATTGAGATCACTGGGATGTGATCTGTATCAAGGTCCATTTTTTGCTAAGCCGGTAAAGTTACGTGGACGCAAATTAAAACCAACGGAAATCTCAAAATTTCGTATTCTGCAGGCATTTGAGAATCCCAACCTTGAACTTGAGACCATACAGGAAATAATCAAAGCAGATCCCAGTATCACTTACCAGCTGCTGAAACTTTTAAATTCTGTGGTATATGGCTTTTCCGTCAGAATTGAGTCGGTGAAGCGTGCCGTTAACCTCATCGGGCTGAAACAGCTGACATACTGGTTACGCATGGTGGTGATGTCAGACCTGTCTGTAAAAAGCCAGACGCCGGAGCTTTATACCCTGGGGCTTACCCGAGGCCGATTTCTGGAAGAACTGGCCATGAAAGGGGAAATTAAATCAACCAATCCGGAGACCCTGTTCCTGTTTGGCATGTTGTCTTTGATAGAACCCATGCTGGAGATGCCCATGAAAATGGTGCTGGAGGAACTGCCCCTTTCCGATGAAATCAAAAATGGGTATGTGGACAACCGCTCCATCTACTCAAAATACCTGAAGCTTTCCATTGCCATTGAAAATTTTGATCTCCAGGGCATTGATAAGATATGTCTTGAGCTGGGAATGAATAAAAAAGCGGTTGCCACGGCATCAAGCAGGTCCATTGCCTGGGCCAATAAAATGGCCCAGGCAATGGAATAACAACCGTTCCGATTCAAAAAGGCGCATTCCCATTCAAATAAGAGCCGCTGTTTTTTGTATCAGCAGCGCATAATCAGCCTTTATGTCCTGGGGACGTTTTTCCTTTGCCGCTTCTTCAAGATGCTGGCTTAAAGAGGCAAAATCATCCAGCCCCATGTTCAAAAAATTGCCTTTCAAGGTGTGGGCTGCAGATGCAATGTCATCAAAACGGTTGTCTTGAAGATACGTGTACAGATGGTCCAGCCCTTCCTGCACCGAGGTTTTTGCAGACTCAAAAAGATCTTCCACATCCTCCGCGGACAAACCATATTCATCGATAAGGTGCTGTTTAACCGAATCTTGAAGGAACATGCTTTTTTCTCCTGTTTGTTGTGTACCGGAAGAGGTAATAGGCATTAAGAGGCTCCCCCATACGCGCAGAGAACCTTTTTTATCGTCTCAATCTTAAAGGGTTTTGACAGGCAATCGTTCATACCTGCATCAAAACATATTTGCCGATCCTGTTCAATGGCATGGGCTGTCAAAGCCACGATCGGGGTCTTTATACCCAGTTTCCGGATATGGTGTGTTGCTTCTATGCCATCCATTTCCGGCATCTGCAGGTCCATAAAGATCATATCCCAATCCTGTTTTCTTGTCTGTAACTTTAAAATTACATCTTTTCCGTTTCCTGCAATGGCTATGGTTTCTATGCCAAGTGTTGTCAAAGTTTTCTTGAGCAACTGCTGATTGAAAAGATTATCTTCAACAATAAAAACAGACAAATTGGAAAAATCCATCACAGGTTCATTGGACGATTCCTGTTGCTGGAAAGAGATAGTTTTTGGCGAATGTGCGACAATCTCAAAGGATAAGGTAAACGAAAAGGCACTGCCATGGTCCGGGGTGTTGGAAACCTCAATATCTTTGCCCCCCATCAATTGCACCAGGCGACTGGAAATGGACAATCCCAGACCGGTTTCGCTGAATCGTCGGGCATAAAAAAAGTCCGATCAACATTGCTTTTCTGTTTATTGAAATTTCCATGGGCCTCCGATAGGTTGAATCTATGGGGTTTGGTTACCTATTCAAGCAAGCACTCTTTATATTGATCTGCCACCGCTTGAAAGTCTTCTTGCCTGCGTTCAAAACAGTCCACAAGAAGGGGATCAAAATGTTTCCCTTTTTCCGACAGTATAATATCACAGGCTTTTTCATGGGAAAGTGCTGTTTTATAACAGCGCTGGCTGTTCAGGGCATCATAAACATCTGCAAGGCCCACAATCCGGGCACTGAGGGGAATATTTTCACCCGACAGTCCCTGGGGATAGCCAGCGCCATCATATCGTTCATGGTGGTAAAGAACAATATCCCTTGCCACCCGTAATTGCTCTGCACCGGTGTTCTGATAAATGTCATCCAGTAATTGTCCACCAATGCGGGTGTGATTCTTCATTATGGAGAATTCTTCGTCCGTCAGCTGGCCGGGTTTATTTAAAACGGCATCGGGTATGGCCACTTTGCCGATATCATGCAGGCTGGAAAGGGTCTGAAGAAGTGAAATATATTGTGGATTGATTTCACCATGGTGTTCCATGTACTCCACGGCTAAAATCTTGGTAAAATATTGAACCCGCTCCAGATGAAACCCGGTCTCTTTACTGCGATAATCGGCAAGCTTTGCCATGGAGAGAATCAACAAATCCTGACTTTGCAACCTCAGGATTCGCTGGGCTGCCTGAATCCGGGTCTTAAGTTCCTCGGGATGAAACGGTTTGGTTAAATAATCGTCTGCACCAGCTGCCAGGGCTTGAACAATACTTTTTTTATCATTGGAACTGCTCAAAACAATAATATAGGTATAGCAAAGATCCAGCCTTCTGGCGGCTTTAATAAATTCCAGTCCATCCATGATGGGCATTTGCAGATCCGTGATGACAAGGTCCGGTGAATGGGATTCCAATATTTTTAAACCGGCCATACCGTTATCTGCGCTGTGAACACGATAGTTCCATGCAGAAACTTTCTTGGCCAGAAGTTGTCGATCAAAATCAGCATCATCAATAATCAAAATGGAATTGAGTTCAGATAACTCCATACGCTGCAACCTTATAAGCAATCATCAAATTTTCAAACGTTGTATTGACAAGAATGGGATCAGACCTGGGTTATTGAAGATTTCGTTTTTATAAGCCTCCAATAGCATAAGCCGGGCCCATTGCCCATCGGGGGGCGGCATGATAGCATTTTCAATATTCGTTGTGTCCGACAGAAAATGCCCGTTTATATGAAAAAACAGATTCATGGAATCATGCTTCAATGCCTTGTATAAGAGAAGCAGAGCAGGAAACCCCCAGAATCCGCATCTGACGGTGGATGGTTTCCGGATGGAACGGCTTAATGATATACTCATCACATCCGGAAAGAAGACTCTGAGAAAAGGTTTCTCTATCTCCCATGGCAGTGACCATCACAATTTTCATGGGTGAGGGTCCATCCCCCAGGGTATCCTCCTGTTCCATTTCACGGATCCGGGCAAGCACCTGCATCCCGGACATCTTTGGCATGTCCACGTCCAATGTCATGAGCGCGTACAAAAACCCCTTTGATTTTGCCTGGAAGATTTTGTCCATGGCCTGAATACCATCTTCTGCTTCATCACACTGGCCATAACGACTCATGATTTTTTTCATTTTGGCACGACTGACCAGCTCATCATCAACAATCAGAATTCTCAATATGCCCCTCTCTTTGGTAAAGGTATAATTTTAAACACCGGGCTTCTTTGCACAGGCATTGAAAGGCCAGTTTAGATTTACTGTGATTTTTTTCAGCACTGCTATTTTCAAGTGCTCCGGCAGCCGCTGCCAAAGGAATAGCCCTCAGATTGCCAGCCCCCCCTTTTATGGCATGGGCTTGGCAACAAATAATACCAAAGTTTTTATGGTCCATTGCCCCTTCAATCTTGTCAATCTGCCGCTCCAGCTGATCCATGAACTGTTGAATCACCGTATCCAGAAGTCCCCGGTCTCCATCAAATTCCTCAAGGACCTGCTCCAGGCATATGGGGGTCGACACAGCATCACTGATTGTATCAAAAGGGGATACCGGAATATTTTCTTCCGCCAATGGCTCCTGCTCCGGTAATGATAAGAGAGCATCGCTGGGATGCTTGAGCCATTTATCAACGATTTTCAATAGCGTCATTCTGTTAACCGGCTTGGTTATTAAATCCACCATACCGGTATTACGACACTTTTCCAGGGTATGATTATCTGCACTGGCCGTCAGGGCAATCACCGGTACCCGGCTGTTTCTTCCTTTGTGATCTTTTAAAATCTTAGTTGTCTGATACCCGTCCATCCCAGCCATGTTGATATCCATGAGAATCAAATCAAAGGTCTGATTATCACAGCACTCTATGGCTTTTATACCTGTATCCACTGTCACAACCCCATGCCCTGCAGATTCCAATTGACGACGGGCCAGGGCAAGATTTGATACGTAATCATCCACCACCAGAATGGAACCCTTGGGTTGCAGAGCCAGCATGTTTTTTAAACTTGAGGGCGTGTCAGGCAAATCTTCGGCCATGGGCACACGGCTCTTTTTAAATGGGATGTCAAACCAGAATCGACATCCCATGTCTTCATTGTTTTCAACCTGAATCCGCCCCCCCATGAGGATCACCAGTTGCCTTGCAATGGTGATTCCAAGGCCTGTACCGCCAAAAACACGTGAGGTCCCGTTGTCTGCCTGGACAAAGGGTGAAAAAATGACATCCAACTTTTCCGGGGGAATGCCGATGCCACTGTCCTTGACGGAAAACGAGACCCACACAGTATCTTGTTTTCCCGGTTTACAGGTCACATCAAGGTAGATGCAACCCTTTGGAGTGAATTTGAGTGCATTATTCATTAAGTTAAGCAGGATCTGGCGTAAATGAAAGGGGTCGCCATCCACCCACCGGGGCAAGCTTTCGTCCACGGTATAAATCAGTTCAAGGCTTTTTTTGCGTGCTGTTACTATTTCACTTTTCACCAGTCCATCCAGAAATTCCATGAGATCAAAGGGGCGCGCCATCATTTTTACCTGCCCGGAGCTAATCCGGGTATGATCCAGCAGCTGATCCACAAGCTTTGATAGGTGTTCACCGGATTGGTGAATAAAACCGGCATATTTGACGGATTCCTCCGGAGCGGAATTGTTCTGAATCAATTCTGCAAACCCCAGAATGCTGTTAAGCGGAGTGCGAATTTCATGGGAAATATTGGCCATGAAAACACTTTTCAAACGATCGGAGGTCTCTGCCCGGCACTTTTGTTTTTCCAGTTCCGCTGTTCTGGTGGCCACAAGGGCCTCAAGGTGCTCCTGGTGATGTGCCAGTTTTTTATTGGTCCGGCTCAAACGACGGTTGAAATGAAGGTAGGTCAAGGAAAAAGGCAGGCTCAGTAATAAAAAATATCCGCTGTGGAGAAACATCCGAAGATAAACCTTCCCAACAAGGGCATTGACAAAACTGATGTCCATGTCGGCGCATGCCAGATAGGTTCTTCCCCCCGGCGTTTTCTGGGGAAGAGCCACAGATCGAAAGGCCCCCCATTGGTCATCATAACTGACATAGGCCGACGTCAAGGTGTCAAATGCACCCACAAACTCTTCAGGAATATCGGAATAGGGATAATAATACCAGTTCTGTCTTTCTTTATATTCTGCTTTGGTGACCGTTGGTGCAGCAAAAAAAAACAAATCCCCTTGGCGAATAACCGTATACAGATAAGTAAATCCGGAATCCTGAGCATAACTTGATATAATTTGCTGGTTGTGAAGTATCTCGTCCAGGGCAATGGCATCAGCTGAGGTTGCCCGGTCATGGAAGTCGGGAGACAGCATATATTTAAGTCCTCGGGCCGCCAGCAGGAGCTGGCGATCAATATCGGCAATGAGGGTCTTTTTTTCTTCATTACCGGTGTACAGGGCAAATACGGCAACCCCCATCAGGTAAATCAGCAGACAGACGGTAAAAACAGCCGTTCTTTTAATATGAAACCACATTTTTAAGAGTCTCCCACACACTTGGCAGTTTGTTGTGGACTGCCGAGGCCTGACCTCCCGGCACAGGACGACATTGGGACCGGGGCGAAAGGCGCATATAAATGGCGGTACCTGTGTCATTGTGATGCATCTCACATGCACTGCGTCTGATCATAAAAATCCCGCGACCCGATTCCGAAGTACGTGCACTTTTATCACAGGGAGGCGGAAGCCTTGACACATCAAAGCCAACGCCCTGATCTTCAATGGTGAGATGAAAATCATTGCCCCATCGATAATGAATCTCAATGCCTTTATCCGGATCTTTTTTATTGCCGTGTTTCCAGGCGTTGACGATGGCCTCTTCCACACAGATCCGCAGACGCATGGAATTGGTAAAATCCCTGCGCCGCCAGTGTTTTAACTGCAAATCAAGGAATTGATCTATCTTGTCCTGAAGATCTTCCAAATCCCGGGGATACCATTTCTCCACTGTAATTTCCCCTTGATCTTCAATCTCCAGACCGATGACGGTGATATCATCGGGGTTCTGTTTCTTTTCTTCCCCTTTGATGTCAAGGCCGGAAAGTGCGGATGCCACGGCAATCATTTCTTCCACAATGTGTTCCACCGGGTCAGACAAATCAAGCCCTTTTTCCGTCTGGGCCCGGGACAAAATCCCAAGGGGAGTCAGTGTAGCGATTGCCTCTTCGCGGCCCTCTTCTCCAATGCCCATTTCCGTCAGACCATCTGTGAAAACAATCAGTTTGTCTGATGCCTGCAAATTGATCTCACCACAGCCAAAAGTCCGACCAGGTGCAAAACCCAGGGGCATGTTCATTCCCCGGCGATCCGGGACCTCGGGCACATCCATGGCCTGTCCATTTCGTATCAAAAGAAATCTGGGATGCCCACACAGAGTATATTGCAACGACAGTGATTCATGGTCCAGACAAAGGGCCGCTGCCGTGCAGAAACTGTCCGGATCTATGAATCCACATTGCCCCAGCTGTTCATTGAGTCGACCCATGGCCTTTCCCACATCAACGAACTTTGCATCACACAAAATAGCCTGATGCAGCAGATCGGTTATAATAGAACGAAGGATGCAGCCCACCTGATGGCCCGATTGATCCTTAAGGGTGATCAAGGTTTTAAACGAAGCCTTATCCTGATGTGTTTTCATGGTTCGAATGAAAAAATGATCTCCCCCTTCGGCCTGACAGGGAAGGTAGAAGGCTGTGGAAAAAAGATTCAGGCCTTTTTTTAATGATGTGTACCGGGGAAAGGGTCCGTTAATTGCCGATAATAACCCCTTGGAGGTTTTAATATCAAGCTGCTGTTCATCCAGCAGGCGTTTTAAATCCCGAATATCCGTGAAACATTCCAGAAACAGTTCTTTTCCCTTGTGCTGTATTCGGGAAACACTTTTCAGTATGGGAATAGAACTGCCTTCACTGGTCAGCAAAAACCGTTCCGAATTATCCATTTCCTGTCCAAGGTTAATGAGCGGACACTCCCCTTCGGCCTGGGGACATATGAATTCATGGCAGATTTTCCCAATAATTTGATCCTGATCCAGACCAACCAATTTTGCCGCATAGGGATTCACATCCAGAATCCGACAATCCTCCGGATCAATTATAACCAGCCCGGCTTTAAGGGAGTCCATCACATCTGTTAAAAAGCGTTCACTTTGTTGAAGTCTCTGTTGTGCATGGTAAAGAGCTGTAATCTCTTCAACAATAAACTGAACCCCGGTAATCTTCAAATCTGCTTTTCTCAGGGCCGTCATATGGGTTCTAAAATAAAAGGTCTTCCCCCGGGACACGGTGTAAGAGCGCATCTTTGGTACAATTTCTTTCCCCTCCAGACAGGCAGCAAGATCTTTGGCCAAGCCGCTTTTGATAAACGCTTTCCGTGTTAACATGTTGATGGGTCTGGATAGATCAAAGCCCAGGCGGACAATTATTCTCTCCATTTTGGGATTAAACTGGCTCAGATAACCGGATGTATTAACGGTGAAAATACCAAGGGGGGCTTTGTCCACTAGCTGACGATATTTTTCTTCGGTTTTGTGCTTATCCTGCTCTGCCTGTATCCGCGCCATGGTGGAGGCGAAATATTCGGCACTTCTCCGCAGAAGCTTTATATCACCATCCTGCCACCGTTTATCAGGGGTGACAGATTCCATGCCCAAACATCCAAGGGTATCCCGAACTTTAATTATAGGAACAATCACGGCTGATGAGCTGCAGGGATGATGAAAGCCCCCCCCGTCACCCTGCTTCTGTGTTTTGGGGATGTCGGAATTAAAAAAAAACAGTTTTTGGGATGACAGCGAACGGGCCATGTCAAGCGGCATATCAACGGGATGCTCCACATCTGGTGCCCATGCGTGGGCCTCCCATTGATAATGCCATTGTGATAACAGATAATACTGCAAATCCTTTCCCTGCTGCAGAACAAAACAGCGATCGGCCTGACAGAAGGTTCCCAAAAGCCTCAGCACAGTGTTAAACTGATGGTGATAATTTTCACTGTCAGCCTGAAGCAAATGGGTGGAAACCTTGGACAGCATCATCTGGGTTGCTAGGTGGCCGGAAAGGGCCTTTGCCTGATCTCGATTATTTGCCTTTTTCAATGGAAAAGATCTCATCTAATTTCATATCCATCAACAGACTGTATATATCCGGGGCAACATTGATAAACCGAATACATGCATCATCAAGCACAAGATTCTTGTAAAGCAGTAAAAATTTACCCACACCCGCAGAACCGATATAGGAGACCTTTGCAAAATCTATGATCACCTCCTGTATCTGTTCAAGGTTCAATGCATTTAAATATTTTTTAATTCTTCGGCACCCGTCTGGTTTATGCTGCCTGTAATTTCAATGTGGATTTTTTTCTCATCTCTGCGACTCTGTACTTTCATTGTTGTTTCCTCACATGTATTTCTTCCCCCAGACGCATGGTTTTTTTTATGGTGTGGGCCGGGGCGGCTATTTCATCAAATTGATCATAATCATCCACAGTGTGTTGTTGTCTTATGGATCGTTGCTTCAATTCTTTTTTTTGACCATGCACCAATTGAGCCAGGGTTTTCACCATGGCCAGCATAATTTCGGCCTGACTGGCCAGCTCCTCTGATGCGGCAGCCGTCTCTTCGGAATTGGCAGCCACCGCCTGGGTGGCCTGGTCAACATTCAAGGTGGCCTGACTGATCTGATCAATGCCCTGGGACTGCTGTCTGCTGGCTTCGGTGATGGCAGATGTCTGCTCGCCCATGACGGTGGCCGATTCCACTATCCCTTCAAAATCCACGCTCATACTTCGAAGGGATTCAGCACCGGTGACAATCTGTGCCCGCATGCCCTCCAGCAGTTCCTGGGTTCCATTGGCCGCCTCCGAGGCCCGCAGTGCAAGATTGCGTACTTCTTCGGCAACCACGGCAAAACCGGCCCCGGCTTCTCCGGCCCGGGCCGCTTCCACCGCGGCATTCAATGCAAGCAGGTTGGTCTGAAAAGCGATTTCATCAATGGTTTTGGTCACTGTTCCGATTTTAGAACTGTCATTCTCAATGGAGGCCATATTTCCAGACAATTTTTTCAAGGCCTTCAACGATTGGGCAGTCTTGGCTATGTTTTCATTCATCAGATTGGAGGCATCCCGGGTCAATTCGGTGGTTTCCTTGGCAGTGGCACTGATTTGTTCAATACTTGCTGAGGTTTCCTCCTGGGTGGCTGCTTGTTCACTGGATGTTTCAGCCAGGGATTGAGATGCACTGGCGATCTGATTGGCGGCGGAGGCCACCTCTTCTGCCCCGTTACGCAGGGATTCTGCCACCGTATTAATGGTCCGGGTAATGGAAAGCACAAAAACAAGTACAATGATGCAGGCAGCAATGGTGGCCATGCCGGTTGTCAGAATAATCCAGTTCCGGATCTGAATCACCGGTGCCAGGAATTCCTCTGTGTTCTGGGTGGCACCAATGGACCATCCGGTGAGGGGCACAGGGGCATAACCGCAGACCTTTTTTGTTCCCTTGAAAACATAATCTGTCACACCGGTTTTGCCGGCCAGCATGGCATCGGTGATGTTTTTCATGCCTTCAAGATCAGCCAGGTTCAGGGTTAACAGATTCTCCGGAACAGGATGGGCAATGAGCGAACCGCTTTCATTAACCATCCATCCATAACCGGTTTTACCCAGTCGGGTACCACTGATTTTTTCCACCAGAAAATCGGTTTTCATGATCATGGCCACCATGCCGATCATGGCTGCACTGGAGGATTTTACCTCGGCGGCAATTGAAGCCACCGGACCATTGGTTTTTTTGGACAGCACCACATCTCCCACGCTGCCCCCTTTTTGAGTCACTTCTTTAAAATACCGACGTTGTGACAAATCAATTCCCACGTACCCGCCACCGGTATTGTCCGCTACGACTTTTCCATGGTCGTCGGTGACAAGAATCGCCTCATATTCATCGGTCCACATCTTATTCATTCGATTAAAATTGGCCATTACTTCGGACAATTCCTTGGTGGCCTGCTCTTTTTCACCCTTGCTCAAGGTTTCCAATGCGGCAATCAACCGACCATCTGCGGTTAGACTACGTACCAGTTTAACCTCCTCTTCCATGACCGCCTGAGTCATATCCGCCAGACGCTGCGCAATATGAAGCGATTTATCAAAGGCTTCATTCTCAACGGCCGTTGTTGCACGTAAATAGGTCAGGGAGCCCAGAATCACCATGGGTACTAATACCAACAGTACCCCGCCAACCAGCATTTTCATCCTCAATGTAAAATTTTCCATCGCGTTCCTTTTCTGATCGTTTAACATAAGGCACTGATACAAACCGTTTTAATCTGATTTCCAATATTGGAAAAAATGACCATTAAAATTTCATCAAAACAAACCATGGACCTGGTCATACCCCTGGGCATTTAGACATTATCCCACCCAACCTGCCCATAATGGGCATCAGGCCTGGCTTATGGGCATTATATGTTCGACTTTATGCCTTTCTGCGGGGCAGCGCATGGTCAATCTTGGTTATGCGATCATACATCACAAGGCTACCGGCCACCGACACATTAAGGCTGAACTCCCCGGGCAGGCGCACCACCCCATGGCAGGCCGAAAGCAAGTCCGGAGGCAGGCCCACCTGCTCATTTCCCAGGAGGTACACCGCTCTTTTGGGATGATCATACAGGGATAAGGGTTGGGCATCTGGAGAAAGTTCCACCCCAACAAGACGGGTATCAAAGGGAAGATGCTCTTTAAGGACATCCACCGAAGTATAATTATAAAGAGGAATTTTCTGCCAGGTCAGGGTGACATCCCCTGCCTCCCGCCGGTATGGTTTACCCACGGTGAAGATAAAAGAAGCCCCCAGAATATAGGCAGAGCGCCAGAGGGTTCCCACATTGACCCCTTTAACGCAATTCACAAGGCCGATACCATAAAATCCCTGCTGTTCATATTGCTGTTGTAGTCTTGCCATCCAATTCCATTTCAGTTGAATCACTTCCGTTCATCCATCTTAATCACATTACCGATCACTGGGAATCACGGTCAGTGAGTGACCCAAGGCTTGGGATATTGGCCTTATCAAGGGTGTTTCTTATCTTCAGCGCCAGATCTTTTTTGGAAAAGGGTTTGGGTATAAAACAAACCCCCTGTTCAAGTACGCCCCGGTGGGCGATGACATTGGCAGTATACCCGGACATGAACAGAACTTCAAGATCAGGGTAAAGGGACCGCAGGTGCAAAGACAACTCATGGCCATTCATTTCAGGCATAACCACATCGGTAAAGAGAAGATCAATCCTGCCGGCATGTTCCCCTACAAGTTCAATAGCTTTAAGGGGGTTTTCAGCCATGAACACATGGTATCCAAGGCCATCAAGAATTCGATGGGTTAGCTTCAAGATGGCGGCATCATCCTCCACCACCAGAATGGTTTCTCCCCGGCCCCTGGGAATTTCATCCGGAACCCGTGCTTCTATCTGCTCAACCTTTCCCCCATGGCGCGGCAAGTAAATCCTGAAAATTGTTCCTTTCCCAGGTTCACTGTAAACGTTAATAAAGCCGTTGTTCTGCTTGACAATGCCGTACACAGTGGCCATGCCAAGACCGGTGCCCTGCCCCACCTCTTTGGTGGTAAAAAACGGTTCAAAAAGATTATCCAGAATTTTTTTATCCATCCCCTTACCCGTATCACTGATAACCAGCAGTACAAATTCCCCGGGAGCAAACTCCGGATGATCCGCGCAATAAACGGCATCAAAAGTCACCTGATCTGTTTCCATGCGGACCTTACCCACCCCGCCGATGGCATCCCGGGCGTTGATGCACAGGTTCACCATGATCTGATCCAGCTGGGAGGGGTCCATGTTCACAGTCCACAGGGGGGTCCGGGGATGCCAGACAAGATCAATGTCCTCGCCGATGAGCTGGCGCAGCATTTTAAGCATCCCTTCCACACTTTTATTCAGATCAAGCACCCGTGGTGAAATGGTCTGTTTACGGGCAAATGCCAATAATTGCCGGGTGATGTCCGTGGAACGCCTGGTGGCAATGAGAATTTCTTCGAGGAAGGGATGCACCGGATCATGAAGATCCACTTTGTCCAGGGCCAGTTCTGCATACCCCAGAATAACGCTCAGAATATTGTTATAATCATGGGCCACACCACCGGCCAACCGCCCCACAGACTCCATTTTCCGGGACTGAACCAGCTGAGCCTCCAGTTTCTCCCTTTCTGCTTCGGCCTTCTTGCGCTCGGTGATGTCTCGCCCGACCCCCAGTACCCCGGCCAGTTGTCCATTGGCTTTGAACATAGGGTTTTTAACGGTTTCAAGGACTTCACAATGCCCATCATCTGCAAAGGTAATTTCCTCTTCGTTTCTCTGGGGCATTCCCTTAACCATGGCTATTTTATCATGTCTTCGAAAAGAATCCGCCATCCCAGCATCAACAAAATCGTAATCTGTTTTCCCGATAATGTCCGTTTCTTTGGCACCGAAAAAAGCCTCAAACCGGGGATTGCAGGCAAGATATACGCCATTCTTATCCTTCAACCATACCAGATCCGGAATGGCCTGGATCAATGCCCTGAACTTTGCTTCATTCTCCTGAAGCAGCAGTTCAGCTTTTTTTCTTCTTGAAAGAAATACAGATATGAGCAATCCGCCGAGAACACATGCAATGACAAAGGAAGACCGAAGGAAGATGGAATGCCTTGGCACCCGAAAAATCAAGAATTCAAGAAACGTTTCAGGACCTTCCAACAGCAAAAAGGTTAAATTGTCATGGAAAAAAACAAACTCATAATATGCATCGATAATCCAGAAACAAAATCCCACGGCAAGGCTGATGCCAAGCACCCGCATATACACCCTTTTTATTCGATTCATAGCAAACGCACCACTCCATTAAGGGCTTTCTATTTTATGAAATACAACTTCGGTAATTTTCATCAAATTTTTTGGAGGCGTATAACCGATAATCCGGGCTGTTTCCAGATTCACCGATAAGCTGATGTCCTCCTTTAATACTTGATTCAAACCCCTGGGTTTTACACCATTGAATATTTTTGACAGGTGCCTGGCATAAAAGATACCGAAAAATTTAAAATTTTTTCGTCCAACGCTTAACAGCACGCCGTGTCTGACATGGATAAGCCCCCAGTTGGACCAGGTACGAACCTTGTACTTGAGTAGAGGGGCCAGTGCATTCACCTTATGAAAGTGTAAAGCGCGAATAAAGGATGTCTATATTTTTCTTCAAAAACAAGTATAGAAAAACACACGCTACAACGGATACTAACCTGATTGAACGAGAAAATCAAATCACAGAGTCAGATGAATTGAGAATTTTCCCCATTACCATATTCGGTCTTGGCCATACATCTGACATTTAGGGAGGTGGGGTGGGCAGGAACGAGCTTGGTCACAATATGGGCCATTTTGGGAAGGGGCAGGCTTGGGTAATTGGCATTATAGTTGGTTTTGGTATTTCCACAGGCTATGGTAGATAACGCCAATAATACAAACCTGACCCAGTTGAGCCCACAAATATGACGAGTTGCCTATTTTATGACCAAGCCTTTCATATCATTAGACAACCATTACAATAAATGAGCCAGCAGGGTTAGAGTTGAAGGGGATCAGCAGTTTTTAATATACTGTTTTCCCGGGGCAGTATCCATATAGAGCCATGATTATAAATGGGCAATCAATAAGATCTGGCTCCCTAAGCATGCAATATAGACCCAGTGCTGTAATAGTTCTGGTATCTGGCTGGATATATATTTATGCAAAAAACAAACTACTGCACAGTCAAGGCTAAGATTTAGGATGCTGCATCTCCCTGAGCACTGCAGTACTGATATGTTTAAATTCACTCATCTTAAAATCAAGATTTGACATTGCAGCACTGCAATGTCAAATCTTAATTCTAGGATTTTCAGTTTTCAAAGATGCCGTGCTGTATCACTATGCGGTATGCACAATCCTAAATTTTAGCCTTGAATATGCACTGCGTCCCAATTATTTCAATTTCATACCATGTAAAATAATTTCAAAGGCAATCGTCAAGGTTGACTTTACAAAGTCCTTCTGCTCATCAAACAAATGCTTGGAATTAACCCAAAGTACGACTCCGGCATAGGATCCCCAGAAAATATCGGCCAGAGCAACCGGATATTCATTAATAAAGACATCTGCGTCAATGCCTTCTTTAATTGTCTTAACAACGGCACCATAGGCCAGGGCAGATTTTTCTTTCAACTGCTGCAGAAGTTTATCTGAAAGATAGTGCAAGGTTTCCCCGGATTGAAGGTGAAAAAGATCAATCAGGAGATTGGGATCTGATACATAGACATCTATAAAAAGACTACAATAGCGATTCATTTTTTCTTCAACCGAAAGATCATAGCCCCTAATCTTTTTAATTTCAATTTCAAAATGTTCTAAAATATTAATAGATAAAGAGGTGCGCAGCTCTTCTTTATTTTTAAAGTAACGATAAAGGGAACCCGGACTCAAGTTTGCTTCCCAAGTAATTTCTGCAACTGTAGCGCCTTTAAATCCCTTGGCAGAGAACACCTTTCGTGCAGCTGCAATTATTTCTTTTTTCCTTTTATTTTCTTTCGGTTCATATTCACAGACGACCATGGACCACCCCTTTAAATTTTGATTTTGGCTCATGCTGCCTTCCAGGCCTTTACCAAAGCCGCCTTAACGGGATTTTATTCAAAATTATCTTTATCTCCGAATTATTATCAAAAAAATAAAAACGCTTGCCCGCCCCCATTGCTACGCTCATTTTCGGGCTAAATATGTTCAATTCCAGGAAAGCCCACATGGCTAAAAAAAATATACTTATTGCTGCATATCCTGCAAACGCTGTTCAACTAGCTTGAATTTCTGGACTTTGCCACTGGCGGTTGTGGGATACTCTTTGATAAACACAAAACTTGACGGAATCTTATGAAAGGAAATTTTATTTTTACAATACTCCTTCAGCTCTTTTTCCGTGATGAATTTATGGGAGGGCAGTTTCACAAACGCATGCACCTGCTCTCCATATTTTTCATCAGGAACACCAACTACCTGGACCTCCATGATATCCGGGTGTGTGAGAAGAAAAGTTTCAATTTCAAGCGGATATATATTTTCGCCTCCCCTTATGATAACATCCTTAATTCTTCCGGTGATTGTGCAATAGCCCTCTTCATCCATGGTTCCCAGATCTCCGGTGTGGAGCCATCCTGACTCGTTAATGGCTGCCCGGGTAGCTTCATGTTTTTTGTAATATCCCTTCATGACATTATACCCCCGCACACACAACTCTCCCTGGGCACCTGGTGATACTTTCTCATCCGTAAGACTGATCACCTTAACTTCCACACCGGGCAGAGGACGTCCCACGGTTTCAAAACGTTTTTTAATTGAATCTTTCCGGTTTGTCGCACTAATGGCCGGCGAACTCTCGGTCTGCCCATAGGCAATGCTAAGCTCCGGAATACCCATTACCTCTGAAATCTGCTGCATTAATTTAGGGGTAACCGTGGCACCCGCAATAATGCCGGTTCTAAGGCTGCTTGTATCATATTTTTTTATTGCCATTTCCTCCATTTCTGCAAGAAACATGGTGGCAACACCGTGGATGGCAGTGCATTGCATGCTTTCAACTGTTTCCAGAACTTCCCGGGGAGAAAACAAAGGAATCGGACCCAGAGTTGCCCCGGATATCAGACAAGATAAAATGCCAGCCACGCAACCAAAACAATGAAAAAACGGAACCGGCACGCAAACCCTGTCATGCCTGGACAAGTCCATGTTAACGGCAAGGCTGTGGGCATTGCCAATGATGTTGCTGTGCGATAACATAACTCCCTTGGGGGAACCTGTGGTGCCTGAGGTATAAAGAATATTTACGATATCATCAGAACCAACTGAATCCTGACGATTTTTTAATGTCTCATCGGTTATCCCAGTCCCCAGTTTAATCATATCCTTCCATGTAAACATTCCGGGATAACTTTTATTTCCCAAGAAAACAATATTTTTTAATCTGGGGAAAAGGCGACAATTTAAGCTACCGGGCAAACTTGTCTTCAACTCCGGACAAAGTGTATCAAGAATCCTCACATATTCATCACAATCCCTCACCCCCCCCACCATAACAAGTGTAGTTGCATCGGATTGTTTCATGAGGTATTCCATTTCAAAGCACCGAAGGCTTGTATTGACAGTCACAACGACCCCTCCGGCCTTGGCAATGGCAAACTTTGCATATATCCATTCAGGAATATTGTTGGCCCACAAGGCAATATGATCGCCTTTCTTTATTCCCAGGGCCATGAATCCCTTGGCAGCATCATTGGATATTTTTCGAATTTGCCTGTAGCTCTGATTCACATGTGTTTTATGATAGTGCAAAAACGGGTGATTACCGAGTTCATCTGCTTTAATATCAAGCAGTTGTCCAATATTAACGCTGTCTTTCTCATACCGGGGTAACTGCATGGAGAGATATCCTTTTGCATGAATATTTTTTGTTGAGGTCAACTTTCAAAGTTGGCAGACCATCAAGGATTCAGCTTATTGGAGATTTTGTTGATTTCTGCCTTTATTACGACGCAACTTTCAGGGAAAAGAGCATATTAATTTGGCGTGGTTGACACTTTTTCAAAGCACCGACTAAGCTTCTGAAAAATTTTTTAAAAAAGTGCCAACTACTTTTGAAGCAATATATAATGAATGGCGAAGCTCGACATCTTGCGCCATTGGGTAATAATCTTAAACAGACCCTAAAGACTAAAGCCCACCAAAAGAATTTTCAGAAATCTGTATGGCGGCATCATCACTTAAAAGAATAACATCCATCTTTCCACGGGACACAGGAAGGATGGAATTAATAAAAAACTGGGCGCTGCGTATTTGTCCGGTATAAAAATCGGTATCTTTTCTTTTTGTACCCTTTTCCAGTCTTTCAACGGCAATGGTTGCTCGCCATAACAGCATCCAGGCCATCACCACATCACCTGTAACATCCAGAAGTGAATAGGCATGGGAAAAGGCTGTCAACGTTGTATCCGATTTAACCATTTTACCAATGTGCTCACTGGTTTTTTCCAGTTTAAGGATGGTATTGTCGGCTTCTTCAGCCAGATCATTAAGCACTTTCTGCCCCTTGGCGATTTCAACGATTTCCTTTATTTTACTGACAAGACCCTTAAAAGCCTCTCCCTTGTTCAGGGTTAATTTCCTTCCAAGAAGATCCATGGCCTGAATGCCGTTTGTCCCTTCATATATCTGGGTAATTTTGGAGTCCCTGAGAAGCTGTTCCTGGAGATACTCTTTTGTATACCCGTATCCGCCGTATATCTGTACCCCATGGGCACATATATCAAAGGCTCTATCCGTCCCATACCCCTTGGCAACGGGGATGAGAAGATCAATAAGGCCCTGATACATTGCTTTTTCACCAGCATCATCGCTGACATGAATACAGTCTTCACAAAAAGCGATGAAGTATAAAAGACTTCGCATCCCTTCCGTATAAGATTTCATGGTCAGCAGCATTCGTCTGACATCAGGATGTTGAATAATGGGGACAGACGGGGCATCCTTAGATGTGGCAAGAAGATGTTTGCCCTGAATGCGTTCCCTTGCATAGGATAATGCATTCATAAACGAGGTGGAAGCGCAGCCCAGCCCCTGTAATCCCACATCCAGACGCGCCTCATTCATCATCACGAACATGGCACGCATTCCCTTGTTTTCCTGACCCAGCAAGACCCCTCTACACATGCCTTTACTTCCAAGGGCCATGGAACAGGTGGGACTTCCATGAAGCCCCATCTTTTCTTCAAGACCCGTGCATACGATGTCATTGGGTTCCCCAAGACTTCCGTCCTCATTGACCCATATTTTGGGGACAATGAACAAGGATATACCGGCGGTGCCTTCCGGTGCGCCTTCAATGCGGGCAAGTACCGGATGAATAATGTTTTCCGTCAGATCGCTGTCACCACTTGAGATAAAAATCTTGTTTCCGGTGATGGAATAGGTTCCATCGTCATTTTTAACGGCTTTGGTAGTAAGTGCTCCCACATCCGACCCTGCTTCAGATTCAGTCAGAAGCATGGACCCTCCCCATTGGCCGCTGTACATCTTTTTCAGGAAAAGATTTTTCTGGACGTCCGTTCCGTAATGTTCAATGAGTTTGGCTGCACCATGGACAAGGATAATGGCCATCATAAAGGGAAAATTGGCCCCATAAAAATAGCTGTTCACCGCAAGTGCCAGTGTCATGGGCATGCCCTGCCCCCCCCACTTGGGATCATCATACATGGCGATCCACTCGCCTTCCGTGAAAAGCTTATACACTTTATGATAACATTCCGGAACCTTGACTTCACCCTTCTCAAGGCGACAGCCCTCTTCATCGCTGATTTTTAAAGTGGGCAGCATTTCTTTAATGGCCAGATTGCGTGCCTCGGACAGGATCAGGTTAATTGTTTTTTTATCAAATTCCTCGAATTCCGGATGTTTGGTTAAATAATCCAGCTGCAATTGTTCATGAAGAACAAATTCAACATCCCTTCGGTCTGCTATTAATTGTGCCATGAAATATTCCTTTTTTAGATGTCCCAGGAAGTGATATTGTCTGAGTTAAATTTTTCAGGAACCTTGAAATCCCCTGAAGCAACGGCAATGTTAACAAGACGTTTTGTCTCTTCCATTCCCAGTTCGTTCATCAGGGTAAAGGGACCTTTAGGCCAGGCAAGGGAAGTACGAATTCCCAGTTCAAAATCCTTTACGGAAACCACACCTTTTTCAACAAGATGCGTAGAAATGGCAAAGATACCGCCCAGCAGACGATCCTGTACCAGTTTTCTTTTTTCCGGATCCTCCAGAACAGGACCATCTTCCAAATTCCAGGGTTGTTTGCTGTTGAACTGTTCGGCCAAGGATGCAGGCAAGGCAGGATAACCGGTATCAGAATCACCAAGATATTCAACCATGGAGCTTGCGGCATGGTAGCAGGTGCCCAGCCCGGAGCCGTTTTGAACCCACATGATTCCGAATCGTAGCCCAAGGGCTTTTTGAGAAATATCTTCCAGGGTTGCGCAATTGTATTGATCTCCCTGGAAGGCATCAAGAATCATGTAACTTGATATGAATACCGGATTGATGGCAAAACCGGGGAAATCCTTCACCGTGATGGCCACCTTTCGATTTTTTTTCGCAAACCCCATGAGGGCATTATAAGTATCGTCACTGGTTGCCTTCTGTCTGATAACCTCCACAAGCTTGTTAATATTGGCCGGGAAAAAATAATGCAGGCCTGCGGTTCTGCCGGGATTGGAAATGCCTTCCATTAATTTTTCAATTAAAAAGGTGGATGTGTTGCTCACCAAAATGGTGTCTTTCCGACATGCCGCATCCAGATCTTTAAAAATCTGTTTTTTAAGGTCCATACGTTCCACTGCAGCTTCAATGATAAGATCACATGCTGCAAGATCGTTATAATTACTTGTGCCTGAGATATTTTGGGTAATTGCATCCATATCGTCCTGGGTCATTTTACCCTTGGCAACCCTTTTATTTAAGGACTTAAGAACCCATTGATCGTACATGGATTTTACCAGTTCATCGTTGAGTTCCTTATAAATTACCTTATAGCCTGAAGAGGCTGCATTAAGACCTATGGCTGCGCCCATTACGCCGAACCCGACAACACCTACTGTTTTAATTTCCGTCATTTTAATTTCTCCTTAAAAAACATTGAGTTATTTTTGCACAACACATTGCCAATACAAGCTCTCATGGCCGGAATGTATTATTATTTTACTTGATAAAGTCGGGCTTTCTTTTTTGCAAAAAGGCATTAACTCCTTCTTTGGAGGCGTCAATGCATGACATATCCCCGGACCCCTGGTAGTTAATTTCCAGTGCAGCTTCCAGCGTGTCACAAGCCGATGCCTCATTAATAACCCTGGCCACAATCCCAAGGGCTTGTTTGCTTAAAGGCAGTTTGCCGGCCATGGGTTTTTCCGAAACGATGAATTCCGGGATGGAAACAGGAGCATCACTTATACGGGGAATTGCTCCCTTAAGACGATTTACCTCGGCAATGGCTGCTGCTATCATTTCCGGGTACCCATTGGTGATCTGCTGTACCATGCCTATTTCTTTTGCTTCATTAACGCTTAATCTGCGGGCCTCACCGATCATGGCATTGAATGTTCCAGCGGCATGGGGCCATTTTCTGTATGGAATAACAGCTCCGCCCATACCCGGTAAAATCCCCAGGGTAATTTCAGGCAATTGAAAAAAGGCTTTTTTGTCCGCCACCAGGCTGTGACAGCGAATGGCAAGTTCCACACCTCCCCCCATGGCAAGCCCGTTTATGGCCGCCACCACCGGTTTATCCATTTTATCCATAAAATGGAGTACCTCGGAATTGCCCCTTGCAAGGGCCACCCCCGCCTCTTTGTTGTCAAAGGTGGCAATGAAACCGCCAATGTCGGCACCGGCACAAAAGGCTTTGTTTCCATAACCGGTGATGATGAATCCTTTTACAGAAGGATCATCCGCGCCCTTTTCAAGCTCTTTTAAAATTTCAGCGCATGTGCCGATTCCCAGGGCATTGACCGCCTGGGGCCTCCTGATGGTGATAATTCTTACGCCATCTTTGTCATCCACCAGGATATCACGATGAAAATCAAGGTATTGAGCTATGTCGGTTTTTGGCCTGGGAAATCCAGGACGTTCCTTTTCAAAGGTATCGGCAATGCGCATCACCTCTTTTTCACCCATATCCGCCATGATATCAAAAACCCCTCTTTTAAAACCAAGGGCCATGAGACTGCCAAGATTTAAGTCCGATTTTGTTCCGATATTTCTGTCGGCGATGTCAAAGCACTGGGAAAAAACAATGCCCATCATCCGGTCACGAATCCATGATTTAAGATCCGAAGGTACCTCTGTTTTTGTGCCGGGTTTTGCCGTATTCCACTGTCCCACAGAACAAAGGAGGGGGGATGGCGCATAGGCGGCACGTTCTGCCATTCTTCGCACCTGGGATTCATGGGTCAGGGGATTGCCCCCTGTCATGTTCAATACAAAAAAAGGACCGGCACCCACAAATTCCTCGGTCACTGAATCCACCTGAAATGTCGTGGCACGATCCAGAAGATAAGTGGCTTCACTGGTCCAGTTTTCAAATATCCGGTTCAGCATAAAGGAAAAAACATTATCGGTCACAACGGGGACTTTTCCAGTGCCGGCAAAAAACCAGAGCAGGTGATCAAGAACCTCACGGTCCGCCCCCTCCCAGTTAATGACTTCCACGGCCATGCTTCGCCATGCCGGAGAAAAAAAATGGGTGACGGTGCTTCGTTCCGGATGCTGCAGGGACGTGAATATCTGGTCAGCCGGTATGGAGCTTGTATTGGAGGTTAAAACAGCCTTGGGGGAAACAATTTTCTCAAGGGTTGCAAAAATCTTTTTCTTAAGATCAAGGTTTTCCGTGGCGGCTTCTATAACCAGTTCGCAATTGGAAAGCTTTTCATAATCATTTGTATAAACGATGTTACCAAGAACCAGATCTGCTTTTTCCCTGGTCATCAGCCTTCGATCAATACCTTTTTGAGCATAATTTTGAAATCGTTTTTCAGCTTTTTTAAGCTGCTCTTCGGCCACATCCACCAGAAACAGTTTTGCATGGGGCAAAGCGGTTCTAAGATAATAGGCAATATCCGGTCCAATGTTTCCAGCTCCGATAACCGCCATTTCTTCTGGCATGGATCTGCTGGATTCAATGAGAAAAGGGTTGTGATATGAATCGTAAAGCTTTTTGGTTTCAGACATGAATTTCCCCCTCACAATAGAGCCCCTCGGACACACGGGAACATTCAACATATTTCCTTCCACAGGACTTCAAGGGCCATATTTAGATAAAATATCTGTAAGATTTGAAATATCTGTAAGATCTCAATAAGCATGGGCAATAAAACATGATTGGCATTTTAACCACCCGCCATCATCAAAAGCCCATTTTAAAACCATATTTTCCACCCACACTTATTGAGAACTTACTGATGCCTTCCTGAATTATCGGGGATTGCTAAACATTTATCCTGATAATCCAGGAAGTACTGTCATTGGATCATGACAGGTGAACAACGAACTATTTTCAGTCCACCTTAACAATCAGTGCTGCACCGGTGTCCCCTGCCGCACATCCGGCAAGCAGACCGTATCCGCCACCAAGGATGACCAGTTCCTCTATAAGCTCCACCAGAAGACGCATGGTGGTGGACCCCTGGGGATGACCGAAAATCATGGAACTGCCGTAATTATTAAAGATCTTGTCATCAACGCCAAGCAGTTTGGCCATTGCCAGATCGTTGACACTGAAAGGATTATGGGTTTTCACCGCCGCAAGATCCGTCACCTTGATACCCGCATTGTCCATTGCCATTATGGCCGCTGGGGTGGGAGCTGCTGGCATATGGGCTTTCTTGGTACGGGCGTATCCATAGGAAAGAATCTGGATTTCCACAGCATTATCCGCTGAGAAATCCCGTGCCCTTTCCCTGGAGGTCACAACCATTCCAGCATTACCATCAGCCGGATGGGTCTGGGCACCAAAGGTAAGGATACAATTGGGTTGGGTTTTAAGGCGGGCAAGACCCTCCGTGGTGCTTGGCATAATGCCCTCATCGCCTTCAACCAGGATGGTCTTCTTTTTTGAAATTTTGATTTCCACAGGAATCATATATCTTTTCTGGAACGCCCGATCATCGGCAAGGGCATCAAGATATTTATTATAACGGTTAACCGCCAGTGCATCCGACTGTTCACGGGTAAATCCATGTTCCTTGGCCACATTTTCGGCAGTCTGCACCGGGCTGGTATCGGCACAGGGATCCCAGGCAAAACTGTCAAGCATCCAGCTCTCAAAATATGGTCGTCCTCCGGGACCTTGGGGATTGGGCCATATCAGATTGGCGCAATTGGATGTGCGGTCCGTGGTGGCCACCAGAAGATTCTTATGACTGCCAAGCTCAATGCAGCCTGCTGCATAGTTCATGGAAACGGTGGAAGTTGCGCAGGCCTGGGCAATTCTCGGGCCACTTATATCTGGGTTTCCGATCTGGGTTGCAAAGTTGGGGGCATCATAAAACCATTCCCGCTGGGGAATGGTGGAGCCAAAAACAATTCCATCAAACTGTTCAGGCTTATAGCCCCTTAATTCAAAAAACTTTTTTGCCGTGGCCGCTGCCAGGTCCACAGCATTTTCATTTTGAAAAGATCCCTGCCATTTTGAAAATGGTGAACTCCAGTATCCTTTGTATGGTACAAAAACATTTTTAAACATGATGTGCTCCTTTTTTCAGATTAAGCTGAATTTTGTTTTTTTAGTTACGATTTATGCGCCTGAAAAAATTGAACCGCCAAGTTCTTCAATCAAAGTAGGTTCAGGACACGCTTGGTGCCTTCCATCTTTCCCTGTTTATCCTCAAACGAAGGTACACCTCATTTTTTTGAAGTAACCCAGTTATAATGGCATCGTAATTTTGATCAATGGATTATCAGAATATATAAATTGACAACTCTCATCACAGCATTCATTGGATCAATCTAACTTGCCTTATCTTGTGGCTTTAAAGGCAAGCATCATGGGAGGCAGCAGCGGGATTTTCTTCCCTACAAATTAAATAAAAAATAAATTCAGCGAATCAACTTTGTCAAATTTACAAAAACATAAAACATTTGATATCGGCAAAATGCGCCTTAAATTAAAAATGGCAAATCGATCAGTGATGATAAATAAAGGACGATTTAATATCGTTTCAATGGACTTGCATCTCTGGTTTTTTACATCAGTGGCGATAGATGCGAACCCAAGGCATGGAAAATCCCCATGGCCGACGTCACAACGAGCTAGGACAGCAAAAACACGGAAAGCATTATTGCGAATTGTGGCCCTGGCTTCCCTGAACCGGCAAATTTGTTCAGTCGCTCATGCCGACCCAGGAATTCGCTCAGTCAATGATGTTCTTTCCTTTCAGAGAATTGATCTCTTCATCACTATACCCCAGCAATTCCTTCATGATCGTTGGCGTATCCTGTCCCAGGCGGGGTGCCCCGCGCCATGCCTTTCCCGGGGTGTCCGAAAATTTGGGAACGAATCCAAAAGCTTCAACTTCTCGATCCAGGGTTTGATCATGGTATTTAACAAAATTCTTTCTATCATGCCAATGAGGATCCTCGTAAATTTCCTTTATATTTTTGACAATCCCCACTGGAATTTTATATTTATTCATATGCTCCTGGGCCTCCTGGGCCGGACGAGCCGCAAACCATTTGTTTGTTTCCTCGTATAACTCCTTACCCTTATCGGACCAGACCGCTTCAAAGGAATTTCCGGCCTCTTCCCACTTAAAATACTCAGGATCCAATCCAAGACCTTCTATAGCGCGATAGTAAACCGATTTTCCAAAAGCACCGATAAAACACCAGCGGCCGTCGCCGGCTTTATGTAAGGATGCTGGTTGGAATATAGGCACCCGGTTTCCAGCCCGTTTTTTTAAGACTCCGGCTTCAATGTAACTAATCCATTGATCGTCCAGCACCCTTGCAAAGGCTTCAACCTGAGCCATATCCACTTCTTGTCCCATGCCGCCGTTCAACACATTGACATATGCCGCGCAAATACCTCCAAACAGGAATGTTGCTGTCAGATAATCATTAACAAAGGAAGCGGCATAGCGCGGTGGCTCGGGTTCCGGATCCCCGTTAATGGACATAAAACCACTTTCGGCCTGCCCGATGGGATCGTAGGAAGGACGATCACAGGTATCTTCATTCCCACCGAACTGCGGCCTGCCAAATCCGCTTGAATGACCTATAATAAGCTTGGGATTGACCTCCCAGAGATCTTTCAGTTCAATTCCCAATTTTTTCAACCACACCATATTCTCCAGCCAGACGTCGACCTGTTTGATCAGGCAGAAAAATATTTCTTTGGCTTCCGGGATACTCATATTGGTATTTAATGTGAAACTCATACGGTTTCTGGCACCCTGAGCCCAAGCCGCACTGGTTTGAGCCTCGCCGTCTTCCCTGAAAAGTTGCGGAGATTGATACCGATAGGCATCCCCGATTTTTGGAAATTCGACCTGGATCAATTCGGCGCCAAAATCAGCAAGCAATTGGGCTGCAAAGGGTGCTGCCACAACCGTTCCGCTCAAAAGGACTCTCATTCCTGTAAGAGGACCAAATTTTGGTGCAAAATGTGGTGCGGGTATTCGGGATAATTTTTCCCATCGTTTCATTTTCTTTCTCCTTTCACTGAGTTATTCATGGTCCGCCTCGCAGACGACTACAACAACAAACTCTTATCCATATTCATTGGTTGTGAAGTAATTGGCAAAGATTTCTCCCAGGTACCTGCGCATGCATTCCGACGGAGAAACATCCACACCACTACAACGGGCACGACAGCGTT
Source organism: Desulfocicer niacini (assembly GCF_054657595.1). NCBI lineage: Bacteria > Pseudomonadati > Thermodesulfobacteriota > Desulfobacteria > Desulfobacterales > Desulfobacteraceae > Desulfocicer > Desulfocicer niacini. The sequence continues at coordinate 74,993 of NZ_BAAHYK010000014.1, read as the reverse complement.
CAATATATAAAATCAGCCTTTTACAGCTGGAACAAACAGTGGCATAACTTCCCTTGCAAACACAGTGTTATTACACACTGCCCCCACAATATAGATGGCCAGAAATCCTGAGATTATGGCGAGATAGCCCACGCAATGGTGCCAGAATTTATCGACATCCGATATCAATTGCAAATCAAGACCGGCGATTATCCACAAACAGGTCGTAAGCAGAACAATCATTAATGTAAGGGGCCTTGGTGCTGCCTTCACGTACGATGGAATAATAATCGTTATGAATGATGCACCAGCAACCCAGCAATATCCCTCAATAACTTTGTATGTCGTAAAGTCAAAAAGCGCAGCGGATACCATGCCGTTTTTTATGGCAAGAATCATTGCGAATTTTGCAAGGACGCTCAGGGAAGCACTAAACATAAAAAATGCTGAAAAAAACAGAAAAACATTACCCGCCGTGATATTTTTATTCTTTAATTCAATAATCGCAGTAATGACCTGCACAATTCCGCCTCCAACCAACCAGGCTGCCAACAGCGGATAACCGGCCAAAGTCACTTTTTCTAAGTAAACAGCACCAAAAGCGAAACATGCCACCGACAGTGAACCTAATCCGGCAGGAATCGGATTTGCAAAACTTGATTGAGATTCTGACATAATTTACCTTTCATTTTTTCAATTTAAAAGTTAAATACGAAGCCTTCGTAACCCACATCAGGATACAAAAGCATTAATTCGCACAGCATCGCTTATATGTCTTTACACCTTACCCAAAACACATCGTTGCCCAGTTTATAATTATTAGGATATTAAATGAAATGCTGGATCATCCTAGAGTTCATTTCACAGAATTAATTCAGTGAATACATTCATACTTTATGAAAATTCAGTTGTCAAGGGGAAAATCCGTCTAAATTTAAAAAAATTCAAGGCATGATTAAGAACTGATTAAAGGACCGTCGCAAGGGGAGGACAAGAAACATATCGTGGCAAAAAATTTTTAAGAGGGCTTGATTATAATGTCGTCCATCTTGTAATATAACCGCCACGGATGGAGCAAAAACGCTACTCTGGCCCACCCACAACAAAAACAAAAACGCCTATAGTTCAAGATAGTTGTATAAAATCTCAGTAAGCTCTCAATAGATCCAGGTCTTCAGAAATTCCTTTTAAATACCACCGAGTATTTAACGGGTAGCTGGTTTTATCCCCCCTGATTATTGAGCACTTACGAGTTTCAAACAAAAAAATATGGCATCCTTCATTTGAAGGATGCCGAGATTTTTTATTTCTTTTGCATCGAATTTTGTGCTAAGCAGGGCTTGAATCAATAAAAAGGATTTCAAACTTGATCCCCAGCATCACCCAATGCTGAACATCAACGGTGTAGGGCACGCACCCCGTTTTATAGCAAGCATATCTAAAATACGATTCTCAAGTGTCGCAACGTGCTGAATTATTCTATACAATTCAAAATCTGCATCGAATCACCGACTCTTGTCGTAGAGTTGGATTAACCGTATTATCACTGGGATCTCCACTTTGCATGGATAGAGGCCGATAACGAAAAAACACCAATGTCGTCCATTTTACCAAAAAAAATTGAAACAAAAAAACTGAAACAAAAAGCACAAGATAAATCTATTCAAAACCCCAACATGGAGAACGACGAATGAAAATAATGAATCCAAAAAAAAATTGCTTTGAAATGCCACCCAAAATTTTTAAAGAGATGCAGGCGGTCCCCATTGAATATCAAGAAAACCACAAAATAAAAATTTTATTTCCCATCATGGAAAAATATGAAAACCCGGCAAGACAAATGTTTGGAGGAATGATTGCGGCAGCCTTTGACAATACATTTGGTTATTTTTCTTATAAAATGCTGCAAAAGGTCTGCACAACATTGGAACTCAACACCTCTTTTATCAGACCAACTAGCGTAACAGACAAAGAATTAATTGTGGAAGCCTGTTTGATTGCAAAAAACAGGAGCCTACTGGTGTTGGAAGGAAAGGCTCATAATCCTAAGGGACAGCTTATTGCTGTGTGCAAAACAAGAATGATGATTTTAGACGATTGATTACACAACACCAGATTATTTTTTTTTTGGGGGGGGGAGGACTGGCTTTGATTATCACTGCTTCTGGTTCTAAAGTGTGACAATGGGGAAGTCTGCCCCATGGGCATTATGTACAAAAAATTTCTTTCTTGCTCTTTCTTGCATGGATCGGGATGGATAAGACTCAGAAGCCACGCCTGATCCCATTATGGAGGAGGGGTCAAGCGTGCTTGATGTAACAGTTTTTCCATTTTCAAAGGGTGATAGACTTTAGCAAACGCGACATATATCCATGCATGTCTTTCACCAAATCTGATTTCCCGTTATCAAAACACCAGTTAAGCCCGACACCTCTGGCGCATGTAAAGAGAAACTTGGTGGTCTCTTCAGCAGAAAATTCTGGATCAAATTCGCCCTGTTCAATGCCCAAAGCAACAATATTTTGCAGCATGACAAAACGAATCGAAGTTGTACAAAGGAAAAGTTTAGTTTGGGTTTTGTATAGCGCCTTGACAACGTCTATGCCATAAAAAATATAAAGCCTGGCCAGATATTCAAAAAAAGATAGAATCTTGACACTTGGTGTAGTCCCCTGAAGTTTATCAATGGATTTACCTTCCATAAATTCATCGGCATTTTCAAACAACTTATATAGAATATCTTCCTTGGATTTAAAATAATGATAAAAAGCACCCACGGATACCCCGGCTTTCTTGCTGATTTCATCAATGGTGATATTGTCAAACCCTTTCAACTCCATTAATTCCACACCGGTTTCATAAATTCTATTCTTGGTTTCAATTGCCTGAAGTTTACGTTTGGTTAATTTTACCATTTATTCACCTTACTATGCATTAGTTCCGGCATATTTCACATGGTCGCAGGGGATCAATGATGGGCATCGACAATATAAATATCCGGCATTACTTATAAAAAAACAAGTTGCCCGTCTTGAAAATCAGGGCAGAATCAGAATCCCAACCCGGGTTGTAAATGATGGGCTTGGTCAAAACATAGGGCACTCGAAAAATGGGTCAGACTTGCCTTATTAACGCTTTAGTTGAACATTTTTTTATGCCCAGTCAGTTGTTAACAATAAGGGCAGCCCCCCCAACCTCCAACAATACAAGCCAAGCCCAGTTCTCCCAAAATCGGCCATCAAAAACTCAAATATCGAGTGTATAATTTTATCAAGGAGGGTACCCAGAACATGACAATTTCTCTTGAAACGACGTTGAAAGCCTGGATATGGTGCACTTGACCGCAATGGGGAATCAATGCAAATTTTGAATCCCGCCTCACATTTTTTGCTATGGAAAACATTTATTCCGGAAGGCCGCACTGATCATCTTTCCCTTGAAGCACCAAAACAGGACACTTGATGTTGCAAGATATGATCCATTATGTTCCATAAAAAGAATTGTATCTGCAAGCCATATTTTTCTCCAGCGCTTGAAGACTCCATCAATATTATTGCCATGGTAACGTTCCAGTCTTTTTTTCAAATCAGTTTTTTCCCAAGCATCAACCATAGTTTCAATCCCTTACATGGTCAATAGATCCAGATAGACATGGGCGGCTTCGGAGATTAAACCCGACACCCGATCCCGGAAAGCGTGTGCAAGCAAAATGTCCATGCTTCCCCCATCGCTGTGTCCCCCCAGCAAAACCTTCGGCACATCACACCTATCCATAACTCCAGGAAGCAGTTTCCAGGCTTCATGGAACATCACCAATACGAGGCGAGGTGCTAATTTTGTTCCATTTTCCTTAACAATATGACGAATTTGTTTCACAAACAATGTCAGTCCACATTAATATCAAAAGATTTTATTTTAAGCAAATGCTCAGGCATAAATATTCATTGTTCCTTCCTGGATATCTTCTTTCAGATCCTACCACCCTTACCGCCCCGGGTGTCAAGAGTGCCGATATTTAGATCAAGCCTGTTCTTTGACCGCATCAGCTTTCAACAAATTTTGTGATTGATGCCAGATCTTCAAAGACCTTCTGTTTTGTGACATCTTCCCAGTCATTGTCCTTTAAGCGGGCAAGCTCCCTTAAAAAATTTCCCAGGGCCTTGGTATATTTGGCACTGTTGCCAAGCCCTGTCGTTGCCTTTCCCTTTAATTCTCCGCTTTCCCGGCGTTGTGCCTGGACCTCCTGGTAGGCCTGATTAATGGATTTTTCCCCGGAGGTGACACTTTTCTTAATTTCTTCGGTACCGTGTTCAAGCAATTTTCTGGCCTTTTCCGCCTTTGCAACACTGGTACCAAGCTCCTTTGCCCGAAGGACGTCCATCTCCTTCTTGCGGGATACGGCAGGATGTTCCTGCTCCGTATTTTTTTTTCCGGGCGAAGGGGCGATATTGTCCAGCACCTCCAGACATCTTAAAATATCCTCATCTGCAAGGTTCCGGCGGTTACGCTGGATGTGAAAGCAATAAAGAATAGCATCATCTTCATTTTCAAAGGTTTTAAAAATAACCGGTATCCTGTCAAGTGACAGTGCTCGGGCCGCAGCAAATCGAGTATGTCCGTCCACCACGATATTTTTTTCTTTCCAGACTATGACGGGAAAGGTCTCATCAAATCCCCTTGCTTCCATGTCCGTTCGTATGGAGTCCAGGGTATCGTTGCCAATGGGAAAAAGAGATGAAAAAGGGGGTTCCACCTTAAGTTCTGAAATAGTGATCAATTCTGTGTGCAATGTCTTCTTACCTGCTTTTTTCTATTTATAGTGTTTAATAATTCATATAACCCACATGTCCTATCGGACACAACGAAACATGAAAATGGCATTATGCCGCCTTTTCATATAAATATACATGACTGTAACCACAAGGGTTGTCCTCTAACAGCATCCGCCAATACCGCAGGACGCATTTTCTTTACCTTTTATCCAGACCTGGATAATATAAGCTGCTCAGCCCACCCCGGGGGTCACGGAAATGGCCCCGACAGGGCAATTGTTTACACAGGCCCCGCATTCCATGCATCCATTAAGATCGGCAATTCGTGCAGTGCTCCCATCACGCTCAAACACACCATGTGGACAAACTTCCATGCATAGACCGCAACCCACACACTCTTTCCGGGAGAGCTGGAGGCTTGCCACATCATCTAAATATCTTAAATCCTTCATATCTTTTACTGCCTTAAAATGCCGAATAAATCCACAGGACAGTCGCCACCAGCATCATAACGATCTGCACCGGTATGAAACGCTTCATCTCTTTTTCCACGCCGGACGGAGAAGTAAAGGGAGTGGCACCGGTAAAGCTCATGGCCAGATAAGAACTGACGGCAACGGAAAACAAAAAAAGAGCCACCGAACCAGCTGCACCCCCCGGAAAAGGGAACATAAAATAAAGACAAAGGGAAGCCACCGCACTTCCGGCAACAATGCCCTTGGCACTAAATTGCCGAAAAGGAAGCCAGGGCAGCAAGACCGGTGTAAGTACCGCACCGGCAAACACCCCGGACAAAAGCATTACAAACCCGGCACTGCCCCTTACCCATGCCTGACCCATGGAAAAAACATTAGGGCCGATACCCGACATCGCCAATAATGTCAGTGCAATCAATAAAACAGGTCGGGCAACAATGCGCACCTCCACCGGGGTCAGAACAAAGCGTTCCCCCACAGAGAAGGTCACCTGCCGCATGGCAGAGGATGCCTGCTGGTGGTTATATAAAAATTCCGGGATATCCCGGGATCTAATGGGCCCATACACCACCCGAAAACCGGACCTGTTTTTCACCGCCCGGGCAGATATCCCCGTGGCACCGAGCTGGGGAACAATCACTGTTTTATGAGTGACCACCTGTCCAAGGGCACAGGTGTCAATGCGATGCACCAGCTCATCGGTTGAAAAAGTGCCTTTGCCTGCGGCACACCAGACATTAACTCCCAGAGTATTTAGCACCAGCACCCAGACATTGAGCCCTTTAAGATTACATCTTAAATGGTCAAAGCTGAGCTTGAAGTTAGCCGTGATCAGCACCTCGGATGAACTGTCCGGATCTCCCACAGCATACAATCCCGGTGCCACCCGGTAATCTTGTCGACCAATACCGCACCGGACAAGCAGTGTGGACAAAATGTCATCCAGACCCAGTGCCACTTTAATTTTTGGCACCCTGCCTGCCGGGGTGACAAAGAAATCCTCAACATAGGAACACAAGTGATACCCCGGGATTTCATGAATTTCCAGTCCATGGGGAGTTAAAAGTAAGGTGTTATCTGTAAAGTCCGGCAGGCAAGGCTGAATCTGCACATTTCGGGTGGACAAAGTTAAAGCGCCCAATTTCCCTGCTTGGCTTGCAGAATCCGAAACTGTGCCCATCAAATTATTCATAAAAACCCTCATTATTTTAACCCAATTGTGCTATCTTAAATTTTTATCTCTGATTTTCGGTTTATTTTGACAGGAAAATCAGAAAACCTTTTTGGTTCTGGCTTATCCAGATTAAGGACAATACCTGCTCGCAAAACCTGCCTCCCCTCGGAGGTTAATACAAACAAACTTGCACATGAAGCTTCAAGCATTTTTCAGGCCATTGCATATTTGCGGATGAAAAAAGGCTTGCTCACAACATAATTTATTGTGCCTTTTTTAGCCTTCAAGGTCAAGGATAACGATAAGTCCATGGATGCTTGACATTTACCCTCTAATCATATTTACTTTCATTTTATGATCCAAATTTTTCATGCTGCCTTTGAGAAAAAACGCTAATTAGCTCTGATCACCCCGGAAAGGAAAAACAAATGTTTCAAATAAAAGCATGGTACTGGCTGGTATTCGCCATGATTCTCATCATGTCAGAGTTGATCATTCCAAGTTTCACTATTATCTGGTTCGGCCTGGGTGCCATTATTGTGGCGGGCCTTTTGTGGATGGTTCCGGATCTTGCCCCCAGTTTTCAACTTTTCTTCTGGGCCATGGCCTCCATCATATTCACCATATTATGGTTCAAGGTATTCAAAGCCAAAATGGGGGATCGCACAAAAGCCGGAATTTCCCTTGAAGCCGTGCTAGGGGAGTCGGGACTTGTCGTAAAACCTGCAGAAACCGGAAAAAGAGGCATGGTACAATTCACCACACCCGTGCTGGGATCAGAGCAATGGTCGTTTATCTGTCAAGAAGAAACCCACACCGGAGACCGGGTACGGGTGGTTGATATATCCGGTAATACACTAATTGTTAAACCCATTAAGGAGATTTGACCATGACTGAAGGATTTATTGTTGCCTTGTTTTTCTTGATACTGGTAATTGTCACCATCAGCCTGGGGGTACGCATCGTTCCCCAAGGAAACAAACATGTGGTTCAGCGTCTGGGGAAATACAGAAAAACCCTGGGACCGGGCCTTAACATCATTATTCCCTACATGGACAAGGTGGCCTACAAGGTGATAACCAAGGACATTGTGCTGGACATCCCAAGCCAGGAGGTGATCACCAAAGACAATGCCGTTATAATCACCAATGCCGTGGCCTACATCAACATCCTTTTCCCGGACAAGGCCGTCTATGGAGTGGATGATTACGAGGCGGCCATCAAAACACTGGTCCAGACATCCCTTCGATCCATCGTGGGGGAGATGGATCTTGATGAAGCCCTTTCCAACAGGAATCTCATCAGAACCCGTCTCAAGGAAGCCATTTCAGATGATATATCCGACTGGGGCATTGCCCTAAAAACCGTGGAAATCCAGGACATCAATCCGTCGCCCACCATGCAGGCTGCCATGGAGGAGCAGGCTGCAGCGGAACGGAAACGAAGAGCCACCGTAACCCGGGCCGAAGGGGACAAGTCCGCTGCCATTCTCCAGGCTGAAGGGCGCGTAGAGGCTTCCCGACGGGATGGTGAGGCACAAATCGTCCTTGCCAAGGCAAGCCAGCTGGCCATAGAAAAGGTCACTGCCGCCATCCAGGACAAGGAACTGCCAATGCTGTACCTGCTGGGAGAAAAATACATTGATGCATTAAAAAAAGTGTCCGAATCCCAGAACGCAAAGGTGGTCATACTGCCTGCGGACCTACCGGCTGCCGTTAAGGGTATCATAGGGGCACTGAAATAGCACCTTCTGAAAAACAAAGGAAGCACAGCAGATCAATGACCAGCCACCTCCCGAATGAACCTGCAATGGCTTCAGACATAAAACCAAAAATTATCTCCGGCATCATGCTGCTGGCAGGGCTTTTCTGGATTAGCCGGTACCATTACCTTCTTTTCCACAGCTTGGCGGAACTGTTTTCCATCGCTGTTGCCTGATCGGTATTTCTTGCGGTCTGGAACGTCCAACGGCGTATCAGGACTGATGGATTTTTTATTCTTGGGATCGGTTTTCTTTTGAAAGCCAGCCGGGAACCGGCGCCACCTTTAAGATCTATCTGCCCTGCCAGGCAGAGGAAACAGTTTGTGAAACGTCCCTAAAATGTGAGCAGTTCATGGGGGGCAGTGAAGGATTTCTGCTGGTGGATGATGAAGCAAACATTGTTTCCATGATGACGGACATGCTGGAAAGGCTGGGGTATCGGATCACCTGCCGGATCTCAAGTCTGGAGGCCCTTGAACTGTTCAAGATTCAGCAGGACACGTTTGACCTTGTCATCACAGATCTCACCATGCCCAACATAACCGGTGAACGGCTGGCAAAAAAAATAAAACAGATACGCCCGGATATCCCGATAATTATCTACACCGGCTTCAGCTACAGGATAGATACAAACAGTCCAGAAGCGCAGTATATTGACGCATATATCCACAAACCCGTTATCCGGCGGGATTTAGATGCAGCCATCCGAACGGTTTTAAAAAACGCCCGGAACAATTCGTGATCTGAAGGTATATAAAATGAAACGGCGTTCTCCATGTCACTGGCATTTTCTTTACAGTTGCGCCTTGCAAAATCCACCACCGTGGGGTGATCACTGTCGATATAATATGTGGGTAATAAATATTTTTCCATTTAATCCAGCACCTGGCGTATTTTTTGGGCAAGGTCCACCATGATAATCGGTTTTAATAAAAAGCCTTTAATACCAAGGGAGGTGGCCTTTGCTTCGGTTAGGGTTTCACTGAATCCCGTGCAGAGCATGATGGGGATGTCAGGACGTATTTTTATCAATTCAGCCGCAAGGGTGTCGCCGGACATCTTTGGCATTGCCATGTCCGTTATGACCAGATCAAATTCATCGACATGGTCTCTGAACATTTCAAGGGCTTTACTGCTGTCTGTCAGCGAGGTTATTGTATATCCGAGACGTTCCAGCATCAGTTTTTCCATTGTAACGATATCTTTTTCATCATCCACAAGCAGTATCCGCTCTGTTCCGGTCTGCAGGAACTCCAGATCATGGATAAACGTATCTGCCTGGTCAAGGGCTTTTTCCACTTGAAAATAAACGTTGAATTGCGTTCCCTTGCCCGGTTCACTGTATACCTGAATATACCCATTCATGCCCATGACAATCCCATGCACGGCTGAAAGTCCCATGCCGGTTCCCTTGCCTTTTTCCTTGGTTGTAAAAAACGGATTGAAGATTTTATCCTGCAGTTTTTTATCCATTCCAATGCCGGTGTCCGACACGGAAAGGCAGACGTATGAGCCAGGCACCATATCTGAAGTACCCACATCATATTTTCCAAATTCAACGGGTTTGAGCCCCACACTCAATTCTCCCCCGGTGTTTTCCATGGCATGGTAGGCATTGGTCGCCAGATTCATCACTACCTGATGAATCTGGGTGGCATCGGCTTTCACCGGACCGCAATCAGGCCGTATATCCTGTTTGATATCAATGGCCGTGGATATGGTGGATCTGAGAAGTGTCATGGCTTCTTCTATAACCGGCTGAATCTTCATTAATTTCATTTCATTTTTTTCATGACGGGAAAAGGCAAGAATCTTTTTTACCAGATCCCTTGCCCTCAATGCGCCGGAATAGATACCGTTGATCTTCTTTCTCAAAGGATTCTCTTCGGGGATGTCGTCAAGTAACATTTCTGCATACCCCAAAATAGGGAAAAGAATGTTGTTAAAATCATGGGCAATACCGCCGGCAAGAGTACCGATGGACTCCAGTTTTTGACGCTGGAGTATGCGGTCCTCAAGCTTGAGTTGTTTTGTAATATCCCTTCCGAAACTTACAAGCCCCACAATTTGACCATTTTTTAATATGGGGGCAGTGGTCACGGAAATGGTGAGAATCTCCCCGGCATCGGTTTTAAATCTTAATTCATATTGAACAGATCTTCCATTGATGGTTTTATTAAAAACATCGTTGATCATGGAGCGATCCTCCTCCAATATGAGGGGGGCAAATGGCTTTCCGACCCAGTCTCTGAGCTTCAATCCGGTGACCCATTCCGTCCGTTCGTTGAAAAAGACAAAATGACCTGATGTGTCCAAGGTCCAGATCATGTCATGGGAATGTTCAACCATGGTACGATATTTTTCTTCCGAATGCCTCAATACATTTTCTGTGTTTTTACGTTGAGTGATGTTGGTGGAACTGCTTATAATTCCCTCAACGGTTCCGTCCTTATCCATCACTGGGTCCATCCGCACATCAAAATACAGCGCCTTTTTAGCGGGTATATCATAGTGAAGTTCAATTCGGTCAGGCGTGTGCGTCTGCACAACCCCCTTAACAGCATCCATGACCATGGCATGCTGATCCGGAGGAACAAAATCCAGAATGGATTTTCCAATAATTTTTTCAGGCCGCAGTTTGCCAATTGCGCGGTTTACAAAACGGATATCATGGTTGATGCTGGAAAGTATAATGGTGTCAGGGGTGTTTTCTGTAAGTGAGCGCCATTTTGCCTCACTCTCCTTGAGCGCTTTTTCACTCTGGGCAAGATCATTCAGGCGGGCCTGCAGTTCAATTGTTCTGTTTTGAACCTGTCTTTTGAGAATTCGGTTATGAAACAGGGCCACGCATAGCAGCAGCAGGATAAAAACAATGGAAACAGCCGATAACAGGGCATGATTATTTAAAATTTCTTGTTGAGACTGTTCGTTCATATGGAGAATTTGATTTTGAATGTTCTCCTTAAGTTTATCGGATAAAAAGGCAATAGTTGTTACAAGCCCTGTGAGACGGTTGACGGTGAGCAGCACCTCGATGGAATTGCCTTTGTTCATATACATTTCCAACTGACTGAGGATGGTTTGAAATTCATCGGTTTTTTTCAACATCCCCCGGGCCAGCCCCTTGCTGTTTTGTGGAAGCGATTGTCCACTTATCCACATTAAATTGGAACGTGCCTGTTGGAAATGTGCCTGGATACGGGCAGGGGAAGGTTCATAGGCGTTGACATATCGAAAAAGTTCTGTACGTGCCTGAGAAATATCAAGGGGGATTTCAGAAACATGGTTCAAAATAGCCGTGTAGGTGCTGTTCAGTTCTCCAAATGCATTTTGAACGGAAATCCAGCTTTGGACAGAAGAGATAATAACCCCGGAAAGCATTATAGCAATACAGGTAATGCCCGCAGCGTAAATTTTCTTTGGACTCATCGGAAATACTTTCTGTTGATTTTGTTTGCTGGCATTGTCGGCAATCCGGACAGGGCATGATACCTGCCCCTATTTTTCCATACCCACATGGGCCTGTTCCCAGACATCGTTGGTGTAGACCTCATGTAGAATCACTGGCGGAACAATAACCTTGTACTGAATCAAACGATCGACAACAAACCCAACCTGTTCGGGATCATGGTATCCCAGGGGCCTGCTACCATACTTTATCAGTTGACTGATAACCCCCATTTGTCTGAGCTGAAGCGCCTTTTTCAAGGTTTGGGTCTTATCGTATTTCATTACAATATTAACGGCCTCTTCCTGATGATTCATAGCCCAGTTCCACCCCCGAAGTGAGGCCCTGACCATCTTTTCACATAAATCGGGCTTTTCTTTCAAAATAGAGTCTTTGGTAAATCAAAATAGAGTCTTTGGTAAAAATGACCTGTCCGGGAAAATTCAACCCATATTCCGAGAAATCAATTATAGAGAGGTCTTCTTTTTTATAGCCTGCATCAATTATCCGAAAATACTCATTATAGGCCATGGCGGTTATAACATCAAACCGGCCGTTAAGGAAAGGTTTTATGCTCCATTTCAGGGCATCAATATTGAGTTGATCAAGGGGAATATCAAATTTACTCATCAACGCAAAAAACTGGGTTTCATTTCCAAAAAACCATATCCCCAACTGTTTGCCCATAAAATCCCGGGGGTTTTTAATACCGGATGACGCCTTTGCAATCATTATCAATCCATTACTTTGTAAAATCTGAGCAATGGATATCAATCCTGGGTTATTTCCCCTGGAAGCCAGAAAATCCGCCAGCCATTTGGTTCCAAAATCTGCCAGATCCGAAGATACCATGTGAATGGGATTAATATCGGTTGCACCCGGTATGATGGTAAGATCAATACCCTCTTCTGTGTAAAACCCCTTATCCAGCGCCACATAATAACCGCCAAACTGACATTGGGTGAGCCATTGGATGGACAGTGATACTTTTTCCCCGGGGGTATCCTTGCCCATGACATTGGGTATTAACAGTAATAGACACCCACAGCCGCAGACAAAAGCGCACATCAAACAGCTGAAAATGCTTTTTCGCATCATCCATCTCCTTTCTGTCCCGCCATAGAATCTCATCTCGTTTCTCCTTGCAGGGGGCATTACAAAAATCGAACTGCACATACAATAGCATGCATACCCACCGGAAAACCATAAAAAACCAAGAGATCCTTCACATATTCCCAAAGAACATACACATCTCGCAACATACATACCAGTACCAACTGGCATAACCCAAAAAGCGGATCGCCTTTTGCTCCCATGGTGCCGTATCGGATGGCCGTTGGGGCTTTGTTGTCGCTACTTTGAGGCAGCGTTTTCATATAACCCGCATGTCCTGGCGGACACAACGAAGATAGAGTCGTAGACGCGGAGCCAAATGGCATTATTCCGCTGGACTGCTCCTTGGATGCTTCGGCTATCTCTGAAACGATATTTCCGACCTTGACGGAGCTTTCCGTCACCTGGTTAAAAGCCTCGTTGGTGGTTGACACAAGTATAGATCCATCATTGACCTTCTTTACGGTCCCTTCAATGAGTTGGGCTGTATTTTTTGCAGCTTCAGACGCTCTCATGGCAAGGTTTCTGACCTCATCTGCCACAACGGCAAAACCGGCGCCTGCCTCCCCTGCCCTGGCAGCCTCAACCGCAGCATTCAATGCCAGTAGATTGGTTTGAAAGGCTATCTCATCAATACAGGTCAAAACAAAAAAATATTACAATTTACATGGATCTCAAATCAAACTGTTGCATCAATCGGTAAAGTTGACTTCTTGAAAGACCGGATCGACTGCAACATTCCGGAATATTACTCTTGTTTATCTCCAATAAGCCCTTCAGATAGGCGTATTTCATTTTTTCAACATACGCTTTATACGTTAATGAGTGGATATTTTTTTGCCCAGACGATGTTGAAAAAGCCTGAGGCATTTCAATATGAGGGGATTTGTTCATTTTTTTCTAATAACAGCGGCACGAATATGCCCGGGCAGATGATGGGGAAAAAGTATACTGCCGGGACTGACTTCACTGCAGATGAGATCAAAGGTATTGAGCAATTCCCTGACATTTCCCGGCCATTGGTATACGTTAATATCCTCCATAAATTCCTCGGACAGCGTATAGAGTTCCTTTATGGGCCAGCGTCAACAGCCCTGTTTTATCTGAAACAGCACCGGTGAATGCCCCTTTTACATGACCAAAGAGCATCCCTTCAACAAGGTTCTCCGCCAAGGCCGCACAATCAATCACAATAAATTCGGCAGATGCCCTGCTGCTCTTCTTATGAATGGTCTGGGCGAACAACTCTTTTACCGGTGCCGGTTTCGCCGGTAATAAGAACGGGAAAATCGTGATTTGAAGCCCTGGCTACGTCATCAAGGCACCTCTTTATCAACGGGCTTTCACCAACAATCGTTCCCCTGTTCATTTTAATTGCCGGGGAATGGGCACGTTTTTTCTCACGATAGGTCAATGCCCTGTTCAACGCGAACTTAAATTTTACATAGGACTCTTTTTTTGAAATGTAATTCCATACACCGGATCGCATGGCAACCTCTGCCCTGTCCACATTTTCCTCGCCGGTAAAAATAATGATTTCAGGAGGATCATAGTGGTGTTTTATGATTTCTATGGCATCAAGACCATTACCATCCGGCAGTCCCACATCGAGAAAAACAACGTCCATGGGAAAGGAATCTATTTGAGCCACCCCCTCTTTCAATGTCTGTTGACACGATATTACATGCCCCATTCCATTGAAAATTGATAACAGGGTTTCACATATCATTGCATCATCATCGATGATAAGAACTTGTGCCATAAGATTTTTTTATACCTGGAAAGCGATGATTATTTTTTCTGTAAAAAAAAACGTCCGGCACCGATGGTCAGGCCGGACGTTCAAATAAAAAAACAAGAGATGAAAATTTAATTTAATCTCAAACAGCACATGCAGTATGCAGGACGTCAGATCTTGTTCATTTACCATTTATCAGGCCCGGCTTGCGGCATCCTCGAAAGAACGGTAAATTTAAAATGGCTGAGCCCCTAATTATAGTCGTAAAATCCCTTACCCACCTTGCGTCCAAGCCAGCCGGCTTCCACATATTTTCTCAAAAGCGGACAGGGTCTGTACTTGGAGTCCTTGAACCCGTCGTACAGGGTCTCCATGATGGCAAGACAGGTATCAAGCCCGATGAGGTCAGCCAGGGCCAGGGGGCCCATGGGATGATTCATGCCAAGCTTCATGACCGTATCAATGTCCTCTGCCTTTCCAACGCTCTGGTAAAGGCAGAAAACCGCCTCATTGATCATGGGCATGAGAATCCGATTGGCGATAAAGCCGGGGAAATCGTTGGCTTCAGCCGGGGTTTTTCCAAATTTTTTACTCAGCTCCCAGGTGATGTTAAAGGTCTCTTCCGAGGTGGGAAGGCCCTTGATCACTTCCACAAGCTTCATCACCGGCACCGGATTCATGAAATGCATGCCGATGACCTTTTCCGGCCGTTTGGTCCTGGCGGCAATACGGCCGATGGGAATGGAAGAGGTGTTGGTGGAAAGAATAACATGGGGGGGACAGATGGCATCCAGATCTTCAAAAATCTTGAATTTCAGATCTTCTCGTTCCACGGCAGCTTCCACCACAAAGTCAACGGAAGCCATATCTTTTAAATCCACAGTGGTTTTAATGCGGCCCAGGATGGCATCCATCTCCGCCTGTTCCAGTTTACCTTTTTTAACACTTCTCTCCAGATTTTTAGTGATATTTGCCACCCCGTTTGCGGTGAACTCTTCCTTAATATCACTCATCAACACGTCAAGTCCGCTGGCAGCAGCCACCTGGGCAATACCGTTGCCCATCTGGCCGGAACCGATAACACCGAATTTTTTAACTTCCATGATCTCTCCTGAATATTTTTTAATATGAAGCGTTCATAACGGTTGTGCCGTCATGCGGCTTCCTTTTCACGTTGTGGCAGTCACTTTCTGCCGTAACTTTTTTTACGCCGGGCGATTCACAATAAGCGCCACAGCTTCTCCGCCGCCAAGGCACAGGGATGCCAGGCCTTTTTTAAGATTGCGCTTTTCCATTTCATATAACAAGGTGGTCAATACCCTGGCACCACTGGCACCAATGGGGTGACCCAGGGCCACACTGCCGCCATTGACATTTACCTTGTCTGGATCAAGTTTCAGAACCTCATTAATGCCCTGGGAACTGCCGCTGAAAGCTTCATTGATCTCAAACAGCTCAATGTCCTCCAGGGCACACCCTTCTTTTTTCAACACCTTGGGAATGGCATAGATGGGGGCCATGAGCACATATTTCATGTCAATACCATAGGAGGCCTGGGCACCGATTTCTGCCATGATGGTACAGCCAAGGGCCTTGGCCTTTTCTTTTTCCATGATGATGAGGGCCGATGCCCCGTCACTGATGATGGAGGCATTGCCGGCGGTGCCCACCCCGTCTTTTTTAAAGGCACCCTTCATTTTGGAAAGTTTTTCAAAGCTGGTTTCCATGGGACATTCATCGGTGTCAAAAACAATGGGATCTCCCTTTCTCTGGGGAATCTCAACGGGCACAATTTCATCCTTGAACCGGCCGGATTTGATGGCTGCGCAAGCCCGCTGGTAAGACTGGGCCGCAAACCGGTCCTGGGCTTCCCGGGAGACATCCCATTTTTCACAGCACAGCTCGTTGGACATGCCCATGTGAAAATCATTGATCACATCCCACAGGCCGTCATGGACCATGTGGTCTTCAATTTTCCCTGGTCCCATGCGATGGCCCCACCGGGCCTTCTCCATGTAATAGGGAGCCATACTCATGGTCTCCATGCCACCTGCCACCACCACATCGGCATCACCGCACTGGATGGCCTGGGCCGCAAGCATCACCGCCTTCAGGGAAGAACCACACACTTTATTGACGGTAATGGATTCCACTTCCCAGGGCAGTCCGGCCTTTACTGCGGCCAGTTTTCCCGGATTCTGACCATAACCACAGGGAAGCACCATGCCCATGACGCATTCCTGAATTTGATCTTTATCTATACCGGCGCGATGGACGGCCTCTTTTATCACATGCGCACCCAGATCCGTGGCCCCAATCTTACTCAATGAACCGCCAAAACTGCCCAGGGGCGTCCTGACTGCACTGACGATAACTGCCTGTCTCATATATGACCTCATTTTTTTTAAGTTTCGAGCTTGATCACAAGATCGGCTACCAGTCACCATTGGTTGACCCCACTCCAGAGCAGCCGACCTTGTGATTAAGCCCTAAGTTCCGGTTTGCCGACTTCTTGACATCGTGTCCATGGCAAACCCGTTTGCCGCAGCAACCTGTGAATTTATTGGATCAGTTCAATTTAATCAGTTCACAAGTTGTCGGGTATTTTTTTCTTACAACAACCAAATACATTTGTTTTTCATTTAGCGATACCTTCACTTTAAAACCACAAAAATCATCTAAATACAATAGATTTCACCTTTTTTAATGTGCAGGTTCTGCGGCTTGATTCCATATTGGAGCGTCATCATAAGGTGAAGCGTTTTCATTAAAAACAAATACCTGTATTTATTCTATATTTAATTCAACACAAATCCCTTCAACATCACCCCCCCATGATAATCACCGCTAAAAACAATAAAAAAGAACAAGGGGCAAACTCCCCACATGAAGACTTGTGATGGCAAAGGGAAAAAGCAATCTCTCCGAAACATGAGTCACCATAAAAACAAGTATGCCGGAACAATGTACACACATCGCCCCGGCACACACGACCCCACGGGCCTTGTAAATCACCTCATTTACATATTTCGTCTATATTTGCCCCCCACATCATAAAGGGCCTGGGTAATGGTTCCAAGGGAGCAGTGTTTAACGGTGTTCATTAGTTCTGCAAACATGTTGCCCCCATCAAGGGCGGTCTGCTGCAGTTTTGAAAGGGCTTCTCCGGCAACATCCCCATGGGCTTCTTTAAAGGCGGCCAGACGTCTTAACTGTTCATCTTTTTGGGCATCATCGGAACGGGCAAGCTCCAAAAGGGCGGTCATCTCTTCATAATTGGCATTGGGATCAATAAAGGTATTCACCCCCACAATGGGATAGTCGCCGGAATGCTTGAGCAGTTCATAGTACATGGATTCTTCCTGGATTTTGCCCCGCTGGTATCCGGATTCCATGGCACCAAGTACCCCCCCCCTTTCGGTGATTCGCTCAAATTCCATCAAAACGGCCTCTTCCACCAGGTCGGTGAGTTCATCCACAATGAAACTACCCTGGAGGGTATTTTCGTTTTTAGCAAGTCCCCACTCCCTGTTGATGATCAGCTGCACGGCCAGTGCCCGGCGCACAGATTCACTGGAGGGGGTGGTGATGGCTTCATCAAAGGCATTTGTGTGAAGGCTGTTGCAATTATCATAGATGGCGCAAAGCGCCTGAAGGGTGGTTCTGATGTCGTTGAACTGAATATCTTGGCTGTGCAGGGATCGTCCCGAAGTCTGGATATGATATTTCAATTTCTGGGACTGTTCATTGCCCTTGTACAGATACTTCATGGCAACGGCCCAGATACGTCTGGCCACCCGGCCGATCACCGTGTATTCGGGGTCCATGCCATTGGAAAAGAAAAAGGAAAGAGATGGAGCAAAAGCATTGATATCCATGCCCCGGGACAGGTAATACTCCACATAGGTAAACCCGTTGGACAGGGTCAACGCAAGCTGGGTGATGGGATTTGCCCCGGCTTCGGCAATGTGATAGCCGGAGATGGACACAGAATAAAAATTACGGATTGCATTGTCAATGAAATACTGCTGGATGTCTCCCATCATTTTCAGGGCAAATTCTATGGAAAAAATGCAGGTATTCTGGCCCTGATCTTCCTTTAAGATATCCGCCTGAACCGTGCCACGGACACTGGAAATGGCCCGTTGACGAATTTCATCTGCCTCTTGTGCACTGGGTTCTCTTCCCTCTTTTTCCCGGAACCTGTCCATCTGCTGGGAAATGGCGGTGTTCATGAACATGGCAAGCATCATGGGTGCCGGTCCGTTCACCGTCATGGACACAGAGGTGTTGGGGGCACACAGATCAAAACCGTCGTAGAGCAGTTTCATATCTTCCAGGGTACAGATGCTCACCCCGGAATTACCGATTTTACCATATATATCGGGCCGCACTGCGGGATCATACCCATACAGCGTCACCGAATCAAAAGCGGTTGACAACCGTTTAGCCGGATAAGTACTAGAAAGCAGTTTAAATCGTTTGTTGGTATCTCCGGGTCCCCCCTCCCCTGCAAACATGCGGGTGGGGTCTTCATCCACCCGTTTCAAAGGAAACACACCGGCGGTGTAAGGATAATGCCCAGGAACATTTTCCTTTCGCATCCATTTCAGTGCCTCCCCCGGGTCTTTATATCCGGGCACGCACACCTTGGGAATTTTAGAATGACTCAAAGACTCTGTATATAAAGGCAGCTTGATGTCCTTGCCCCGCACCTGGTAGGATAATTCATCCTTGGCATAGGCCTCTTTCACGGTCTCCCATTCTTCGAGTATTTTTTTTGTTTCCGCATCAATGTCTGCCTCGGCACCGGCAATGGCATCCTTAAACCGAATCACCACATCTGCCAGATCCACTCCCTCAAAACTTTTCTCTGACTCTTTGAGGTGCCACACCCTTCGAACGGCATCGGCCTGTTCTTCGGTGTGCTTATGATAATTGCGCACAGTCTCAGCAATTTCTGCAAGATAGCGGGTGCGTTCCGGCGGAATAATAATGGTTTTGGAGCTGGAGCAGGTCACATCGGTTCTGGGAATGGTGGAAACGAATTCTTTACCCATTTTTTCATTTAAAAGGTCCAGCAGTCCATGATAAAAGGCGGTAACTCCGTCATCATTAAAGCGGGAAGCGATGGTACCATACACAGGCATCTCATCCAATGGGGTGGTCCAGGCCTTGCGATTTCGCTGGACCTGCTTTCGAACATCCTGCACCGCATCTTCGCTGCCCCGTTTTTCAAACTTGTTCACCACCACCAGATCTGCATAATCGAGCATGTCGATTTTTTCCAGCTGAGAGGGGGCACCAAATTCTGCGGTCATGACATAGATGGCAATGTCCACAAGGTCAATGATTCTGGAGTCCCCCTGACCGATGCCTGCTGTTTCTGCAATGATGATGTCGTATCCCGATGCCTTGGCAACCGCAATGGCTTCCGGCAGGGAGGCGGGCAATTCAGACTGAGCCTCCCGGGTGGCAAGGGATCTCATGTAAACCCTACCGGTTTCAATGGCGTTCATGCGGATACGATCGCCAAGAAGTGCCCCACCGGTTTTTCTCCGGGAGGGGTCACAGCTGATGATGGCCACATTGACGTCGGTAAGGTCCCGCAGGATTCTCAGAATCAGTTCATCGGTGAGGGATGATTTTCCAGCACCGCCGGTGCCGGTGATGCCGATCACCGGAGGGACATGGCTGCCCTTTAATTTTGCAAGGCGTTCCATGATGGGGGCAAGGGAACCGTCATTTTTAAGCTTGGCTTCCTGCACCGCCGTGATGGTATTGGCCGTGATGTATTTTTCTTTAACCGTGAGCTTTTCGTACTCAATGCGGTCAAGGTTCACCGTGGAAAAATCCATCTTTTGCATCTGATCATTGATAATGCCCTGGAGACCGATCTTTGCCCCGTCTTCCGGGGAGTAGATCCGGGTAACCCCATAGGCCTGGAGTTCTTTTATTTCCGACGGAATGATCACCCCGCCCCCGCCGCCAAACACCTTAATGTGGGGGACATTTCTCTCTTTGAGCAAATCCACAATATATTTAAAAAACTCCACATGACCGCCCTGGTAACTGGACACGGCAAGCCCCTGGGCATCCTCTTCAATGGCAGCCTGCACAATTTCTTCGGCAGATCGGCTGTGACCGATGTGAATGACCTCCGCACCGGAATCCTGGAGCATTCGCCGCATGATATTAATGGAGGCATCGTGGCCGTCAAAAAGGGCGGTGGCCGTAACCACCCTTACCGCATTCACAGATTTATAGATCTCTTCAGGAACACTCATCACATCTCCTTTTTTAATTCCTTCGTCAGTTTCGTATCAGCTCATGTTTAAAATGTCCATAGGCCGACCATTTGACGCCTTAGAAACACAATATACAGCACTGTATACCAGTTAATTTTCAACCAACTCTAAGCTGGCGAAGGTTTTATTTTGAGGCTTGATTGTTTTTGCTATGAAAAAAAGGGTACCGAAATACCGATAAGCTCTTTTTCATTCTTAGTCAAAATATGTGAGTCAAGTCAGTCGGGGGTAAGGCCTTGTAATGCATCACGGTCCCGGAGGCTGAAAAATCAATCCCAGAATAAATTCCGTCTGCAAATCAATATAGTCCTCAATGGTAAACGCCCGGGCAAGATACCATCGTCTGAATGCCCACATTTGTCCCAGCACGGAGATATTGTGCCCCACAAGGGAAATAACTTTGGAATCAAGGTGGGGAATATTTCCTTTCCCCGAAAGACGGGCAAGCAGACTGATAAAGATATCCGTGATGCCAAGCTCATTTTCCAGCACCTTTGCCTTCCATTTATCCGGAAGAAACTGGGTTACCTGGTACATCAGAAGAATATGATCATTCATTCTTTCACACACCAGAAAAAATTCACGGATTGCTTCGGCCAGGGTATTTGATCCCTGTTCCGAACAGGACAGGGTTTCTTCAACAGCCTTGTTTACCTCAATGTGAATGGCCTCACACACCAGATAAAGCACATCCTCCTTGGAGCCCACATACTCATACAATGATCCAATGGAAAAGCCTGCCTCCTTTGCAATCATGCGGGTGGTGGTTTTATGATACCCATGTTCCACAAACAGATGCACCGTGGAATCGACAATCTGACGTCGCCTCTCACGGACAAGATCCGGATTTTTGATCTGGGTGGGAACCCCATTGTCATCCATCAGCTTATCTTTTTGGTTACGTTTCAAAATGGCTTCGTCTCCAGTGAACCATGAAGGTTGTTGAACGAGCGCTCAGTCATTCTTTTTCTACAATTTTTGTAAGGCGTTGTCAAGGAATTATGATGACAAAAAGCCAGGACAGGATCACAACAAGGAAGGGGTTTTACAGGGAATGAATACAAACAAAATCAACCTGACAGTTCTGCCTTAACTGCCGTTCCCAGCTGATGAAGGGTGTAAGGTTTCTTAAGCAGGGAACCTGCCCCCAGGGCCAAGGCCTTCTTTACTTCGTCATTTTCAGAAAAACCACTGGCAATTATGGCTTTCTGGCCAGGATGTATTTCAAGGATCGCTTCATAGGTTCTACGGCCATTCATACCAGGGTCCATGACCATGTCCAGAACCAGTAGATCAACTTTGCCCCCACGGATATATTCAACGGCCTTTTCTCCGGATGCAACGGCATGGGGTGCATACCCGAGCAGGGTAAGCATTCTCTGGGCAATATCCCTTTGCTGGGATTCATCATCCACCACCAGTATGGTTTCACCGTTACCCCTCACTGAATCAAGATTCTCCCCTTGGTATGCCTTTGCCTCCATGGGCCCATCACACGCCGCTGGCAGATACAGCATAAATGTGGTCCCCAGGGCATCGGAGGTAACCGTAACACCACCGTCATGCTCCTTAATTATATTCCACACCACGGCAAGTTCTAGTCCAGTGCCACCCCTGCCCATGGTTTTCCGGGTGTAGAAGGGTTCAAAGATCCGGTCCAAATCCATCTGGGAAATGTATGATCCCGTGTCTGAAATCTGAATCACCACAAAATCCCCTGTTTCCATGGACTGGTTTTCGTCCAGGGGTTCCTTTACGTAAGTGTTCCGAATGGAAACAAGAACCCGCCCTTCCCCGTTTATGGATTCAGCTGCCGTTGCCATGATATTCATGAGGCATTTTTTAATATGCATGGGCGAACACCGAATCCGGTGCACATCCGGTGCAAGATCCATTGTCCACAGGATTTCAGGATAATGTTGCCTCAGCTTCTGAAATTCAGGGGTATTTTGCTGTTCGTGGATCAGCCGATTCACATCAGAAACGACTCTTTCCGCCGCAATGCCCCGGGAAACCGTGAGCAGATCCGCCACCACATCAGCGGCTCGCTTGCCGGATTTCTGAATGGCTTGCAGGGGAGGTCGAAATGCACTGTCCTCGGGAAGATCCATGAGAAGCAGTTCTGGATAACCCACAATACCAGAAAGAAGATTGTTCAGGTCATGGGCCACGCCCCCGGCCATCAATCCGATGGATTCCATTTTCTGGGCCCGGTTTAACCGCTCCTGAATATCTTCCATTGCCGTGATATCCTTTGCGTAACAAATTATTTCAATGGATCTGCCCACAAGTCTATCCCCGGAATGGACCGGGCCCATTGGTAAAGCGGTGAACAGCAACAGCTTTTTCAACCGGGTGCTTCTGATTTTTCTGGAATTGGGTTTTCCCGTGGTACAGGCCAGAAGAATGGGGTTTTCATCATCACCCATGCCCTGGTCAAAGAGCAGAGCCGGCAAAAATTTACCCGGCAGGTCCTCAATGGAAAGGGCACACATGGCCGCCGTGGTTTTATTGGCTCGAATGATTTTAAATTCACTGTCCAACAGAACAATCATCGTGTCAATGGCATCAAAGGTAAATTGCCATTCTTCCCGGATGAGCAGATTTTCTTTTTCCTTGGCTCTTAACCTACGCATCTGCAGGGCATGGTTTCGAGTGATGAGCAAAATGGCCATGGCTCCCATGAATAACACAATGACAAACAAACTGATCACATAAAACCGTTGCTGTTTCACCGCCTGATTCAGAGGAGCCACCACTTCTTTTAAAAGATTGGAAATCGCAATGGACCACGTCTGATGGGGCAGATGAAGGGGTTTAAACGCCACCAGCTTTGTAACGTCTACGCTTACATTATCGTGGATGGCATAGGCATATCTTCCCACCCCGGTTCTTCCCTGTGTCATCTGTTCCATGATTCCCATAATCTCCTGACCCCGCTCGCCGGGCAGCTCCGTGGGCACAAACTCAGGAAATTGTCTACCGATATGGGAAACATTGGCAGTGCATATCAACAGCATTTTTTCGTCAATGATCCACGGATAGCCCCTTTCACCATAATTTGCCCCGGAAAAAAAATATTCCTGGAGAGAATTAAGGGTTGTCATGAAAAAAACAATTCCGGAAAACTTATTGCTGGGGTTTAAATGCACATCCCCCTGGATGCTATACACCGGAAGGGCAATGACCAGATAATCACCGCCGTCATTTTGTCTGCGAATAACCTTAAATGAAGAGGCTCCGGTGAGTCGACAATGTTCAAATATCGCATTGAGCTGTTCTCCCTTTACCGGGCAGTCCTGGAGGGGATAGGCGTAGCGAATGACATTGTTGGCATCCACCCTATAGATGGCCTTCATCAGACGTTGATTTCTATTGAAAATCTGAATCATGTTAAGCATACAGGTGCTTTTCTTTAAAAACTGAACTTCCACCCGCTGGGACAGACCGTAAAGATCGTCGTACAGGTTATTAAAACGCATCTCAACGGTGTCCGCCACCTGTTTTAAATAGGACAACTGCTTTTCCTGGAATTCACTGATTTCACTGGTGATGAAGGCATTTTTTTTATGCCAGCTCACAAGCCCAATGATGGAAACGGCAGTAATAGTGAAAACGGCAATCAGAAAAATCTGTTTTTTCAGGTTCATGAATATCAATCCAGAATAATGGCCGCCCGCCCCAGAATGGCAGGGCTGAATTCATAGTCCAGGTCCTGGGCGTATTTAAGGTTAATGATGAGATCGGGTTTCTGAATAAAAATAAAGGGAATCTCCGACGCTTTTGTTTTGTCCACCAGAATTTGCCTGGCAATGGGCACCAGACGCCGTCCCAGTTTATACGCATCTCCGAACAAGCCGGCCAACGCACCGGAATCAACCCCCTGTTTACTCATGGAAACCACAGGAATTTTAAGGGGAATGGTTATTTTAAAAACCGCGTCCAGCAAGGCGTACAGCTCCTGATTGATGGGAATAATAATAAGGTCAATCCCGGTGTCCACAAGCTGGCGGGTGGCTTCAGTGGGGTCCGTTGGAGCCACAATACCCCGGGAAAAGAAAGACAGGCCCAGTTTTTCACACGCTTTGCGCATCAAGGGTTCTTCCGCCAGATATCCCGAAGGATTATTACTGTCGTAGATCATCCCCACCCGGGACAAATGGGGAGCTATCTCCCGATAAAGGGCCAGTTGCTTTTCGGTATCCACATAATAGCTGGTTCCGGTGAGGGCAATCGAGTTGCGCTTTTCCCCCCTTTGCATCCCAAGACTGATCGGATGGTTGATCACCGTTGCAATAACCGGTGTCTGCAATGCCATGGATTGGGCAATCCTGGTACCGGCAGAAGAAAAGGAAATTATAAGATCAAAACCCATGCCATCCATTTGCGTTAAATTTTTACGTGCCAGTGCCTCATCTCGATGGGACCGAAAAATAAAGGGCACCTAGCTCATGCCACCCAGCTTCAGGCCGTCAATCACTCCCTGGAATGCGTTTTCATAGATATCTCCAGATTTCCAGAAATGAAACCCGATCTTAAACCCATCTGGTTCCAGCTCCCTTGCATGGATAAAGCAAGGGAGCATCAGCTGGCACAGACAAAGGCTCACCAGCAAACGAATGCCTGCCCACCTGATAACTTTGAAAGCTCTTTTTTCAAAACGCATTAAAAAGTACCTCCTTGCCAAGGACCATTTTTAAAAATTTTTCCGATGAAACCGCCGGACTGAACAAAAAACCCTGCCCATAGTCACAGCCCATTTCCCGCAACAGATCGAATTGTTCTTTTTTTTCAATGCCCTCGGCAACGACTTTAATTCCCATGGTGTGGGCCATGGCAATGATGGCCTTTACAATGGCGGCATCCTGGGAACTTGTAAGAATATCTTTGACAAAAAATCGATCAATTTTAACGATGTCAATGGGGAAAGTTTTCAAATAGACCAGGGAAGAATAACCGGTACCAAAATCATCCACCGAAATGGTAAGCCCCATTTGTTTTAATTCCTTTAGAATGCCCAGTGTTTCTGCATTCTGTCTGGCCAGAACACTTTCGGTCAACTCCAGTTCAAAGGCGCTGGGACACAGTTTATTCAAATTCAATGTTTCTAAAAATTTTTCTGGAATTTTCTGCTGCACGAACTGCCTACTTGAAATGTTCACCGCAATGCGCAAGGCATCCATTCCGGCTTTATGCCATTGCCGATGCTGGATTCCTGCCTGTTTGATGAGCCAGTCGGTGAACGGAATAATCAATCCCAACTCTTCAATGCTGGCAATAAACTTTGCCGGAGAAACCATTCCATAACGATAATGGCACCAGCGGGTCAAAGCCTCCGCTCCGGAAACAGAGCCATCCGCCATGGAGACCTGGGGTTGATAATATAGCATAAACTCCTTATTTAAAACAGCCTTTCGCACATCATTTTCAAACTCAAATTTTTCCCTTGCCCGAATATTCAGGGATTTTTCATAAAACTGAAAACAATTTTTACCGTTTTCTTTGGCATGATACATTGCCACATCGGCATGTTTCATCAAAGTTTCCGCCGTGGAGCCGTCAATGGGTGAAAGACTGATCCCGATACTGACTGAAACAAACACCTCATTGTCATCAATCACAAATGGTTGTGAAAAAAAGCGCTGGATACGTTCAGCCACCCGTCCGGCGTCTTCAGGAGCCTTAAGTCGAGGCAGAATAATCGTAAATTCGTCACCCCCCAGGCGGGCAACAAAACCTCTGGCATACCGTTTTTTTGATCTAGAAAAACAGTCGGATTCCCGGGCGCAGGACCGTATGCGGTCAGCCACCATTTGAAGTAAGGCATCTCCAGTTTTGTGTCCAAGGGTATCATTGATGATTTTGAAACGATCAATATCCATAAATAACACTCCAAGCAATGCCTTATCTTCCGAGCAGTCATCAAGGGCCTGTCCAAGGGATTCCCGGAACATGGTACGATTTGCAAGACCGGTGAGGTGATCAAACAGCACCAGTTTCTGTATCTGTTTTTGCTGATTAATCACGTCATAAAAGGCATCGCTTGCCCTTAACACATATTTTATATGATAATTAATAAGATTCCAGTTGATGGGTTTGGTGATAAAGTCCGTTGCGCCAGCATCAAAGGCTTGATGAATGGAATCCGTGTCATCAAGGCCGGTGACCATCAAAACAGGAATATGTTTTCCTTCGGGATGTTTACGGATGACCCGACATGTGTCAAAACCGTCCATCTGGGGCATCAATACGTCCAGCAGAACGACATTGGGTTTCAAAGTTTCAAACTGTGACATTGCCGACTTGCCGTTGTCCGCATCCACCACGTGGTAGCCATGTTTTTCCAGACATGCCCGGAGCAGCATACGATCTGCAGGATCATCATCAATTACCAGGATCCGCGTTGCGGTTGGCGTTACGGTTTTATCATTGCGCATGGCTTCACCATTTGGGTAGATAACGGTTCAATTGTTTTTTCAAATTCTTTTCGGATTCGTGAAAGCAGCAAAGGATCGGTGGAAATGGCATTATTTCGTGCCTGTTCTTCCAGCTCTTTAAACAACGAAGACAGGGTTAAAGCTCCCAGATTGCCACTGCTGGATTTTAAACTGTGGGCAAGGAATCGAACACCGGCAATATCATTTTTCTTAACGCACCCATGCAGTTCTTTCAGACGACCGGGGGTATCCTCCAGAAAAAAAGTAATTATTTTCGTCAAAAGGTCCTCGGCTCCCGGGGGTTGTAGGGAACGAATCGTTTCAAGGGCTCCGGGATCAATGACCTCTGGCACAGCCTCCTTTTTTTGGCTGGGTACAAGAGGCGCATCTGTGTTCCCTTTGGGAAGGAATGATTTTTGATCATCGGGCAGCCACCGTTCAAGGACCTTGGAAATCTGCTGTCGTCCAAAGGGTTTACTGATATAATCGTCCATTCCCGCTGCAAAACATTCTTCCCGGTCACCATTTAACGCATTGGCTGTCAAAGCAACAATGGGAATTCTTTTGCCGTTTTTCCCTTTAATTTCCCGGCTACGGATCTTACAGGTGGCCTCATATCCGTCCATGCGAGGCATCTGACAATCCATGAAAATAACGTCATAGGCATTTTTACGTGCGGCATCGAAAGCCTCCACACCGTTCATGGCCAGATCCACCCTGCAGCCCAGTTTATGCAAAACCCCCTGGGCCACCTGTTGATTGATCATGTTATCCTCGGCCAGAAGAACGCTGGCATTAAACTTTAATTCCTCTTTTTCCAAGCTGTACTGGGTAATCAAGCCATCATTTGCAAAGTTGTCGCTCCGCATCAACGCCACCAGGCTGTTATAGAAATCTATCTGGCGAACCGGTTTGGTCAGGTAAATGCCAATCCCGACATCCCTTGCCAGCTGGGCATCTCCCCGGATACCGATAGATGTCAGAAGCACCATTTTTATGCCCTTAAGTAATGAATCATTCCAAATCTGCCGGGCCACCTCCAGACCATTCATGTGGGGCATGTACATGTCCAGAATAACCATATCAAAGGGCTTGCCAGCCATAGCAGCCTCTTTAAGTCTGGAAAGCCCTTTCTCGCCGCTTTCTGCCTCATCCTGAACAACTCCCCAGCAGGCCATCTGATGGGCAAGCAATTTACGGTTATTGGCATTGTCATCCACAATCAATCCTCGAAAGCCCTGGAGTCCGAAGGCTGGTGCCCTGGTGATCGTGCGTGCACCCCTGGTTTTCTTCAACTTCAGATCAAACCAGAACTTCGCCCCCTGTCTCGGCTGACTGGAGCAGTGAATGCTTCCACCCATAAGTTCCACAAGCTGCCTGGAAATGGCCAGACCCAGCCCGGTACCGCCATACTTGCGGGTGGTGGATTCATCGGCCTGGGTGAATGGCTTGAACAGCTTTTCGAGTTCTTCATCGGTCATACCAATACCGGTGTCACGAACCATAAAGCGTACCTGATCCATTTTCGGGGCGGATTTAAGGGTCTGCACCCTTACATAGACTTCCCCCCTGTGGGTGAACTTCACTGCATTTGAGATCAAATTGGTTAATATCTGGCGGATTCGACTGGGATCAGAAATGACATCCGGATGCACATCATCTGCCACATCAATAATCAATTCAAGATTTTTGGAATGGGCATGGTGTGCCATCATCCGGGCCACATCGTCCACCAGGACCGGAAGATTAAAGTTAATGGTTTCAACCTCCAGTTTTCCGGCTTCAATTTTCGAAAAATCAAGGATATCATTGATAATGGTCAAGAGAGAATCACCCGAGGATCGAATGGTTTCAATGGCATTTCGCTGTTCCGATGTCAATGAAGTATCCAGAAGCATTTCAGCCATACCCAACACGCCGTTCATGGGAGTTCTGATTTCATGGCTCATATTGGCCAGAAACTGAGATTTGGTTTTGCTTGCGGCTTTGGCTTTGTCCGCAAGGCAAATGGCCTCGACCATGGCTTTTTTCATTTTGGCTGTACGTTCTCTAACCAGTTTTTCAAGATGCCTGTCCCGCTGTCGTATCTGAACAAGCATGTTGTTAAAACCGGCCGCCATCAAACCAAATTCGTCTTTTCGTTTCTCGTCCAGACGGATACGGTAGTTCTTGTTTTTTGTAATCTTTTGAATGGTGCTGATTAATTGGGTCACAGGCTGGGTAAGAATTTTCTGCACGTTATTGGCAAGCACCATGGCAAAAAACAGCCCCCCGGCAACAATAATTAACAGATATCCGCCAATACGGTACATCATGGCATAAAGGGCCTTCATGCTGGATTGCAGATAAATGAATCCCAGAATTTCATCATCCAGGGTAATGGTATCAAAGATATCTATGTAATGATCCTTGATCAAATATCCTTTTTGATTTAATTCTTGATTGTAAACAAGGGTTTGATATAATTTATTTGATATCCCCTCGGAGGATCCGGCGATCAGGGAACCATCTATCTGAAAAATGGCGGATTGCACGATGGTGGACTTCTGGGCCAGGGAGTACAGATTCTTCTCCAGTGCCCCCTGGTCCTGAAACAACAGCGCTGTGGTGCTGTTGGCACTGATGATTTTTGCAATGATCTGCAATTCCTCCAGTGCATTTTTCTGATACAGGTACCATTGACTGACAAAGGCAATGGTCACCGTCAATAAAAGCACCATGGAACAGACGCTTAAGATAATAAAATTAAGCTTATGTTTTACGGAGAGATCCCGGAAAAACGATTTGATCATCAATGTCCCCATGAAAAAAGAATTTGATCACAAGCCTGGTCACTTTGGAAGTGAGATCAGACTTTTGTTGTGATCAATTCCCAAAAAATCACACCCGCATGGTTTCGCCAAACCGGGGAACCCTGGCGGCAATGCCCTTGTCGTTAAGTAGATCTGCAAACTTCAGAGATACCTTTTCTTCTCCGTGCACCACAGCGGCCCGTTTGATCTTCAGGTTGGATTGCTTGAAAAAACGCATCATTTCATTTTTATCAGCGTGGGCACTGAATCCCCCCAGACGAACCACACGGGCTTTTAAAGGATACTCTTTGCCAAGAATTTTTACCAGGGGGGCATCTCCCTTTCGTCCCTTTTTCTCATAGGCCTGACCCAGTTCAAGAATCCGACGTCCCAGGGTATGCTCGGCCATGAATCCCACAATGAGAATGGTATTATTCGGGTTATGAATTCTGTATCGCAGATGGTGAAGGACACGTCCCACCTCGCACATACCCGATGCTGAAATAATAATACATGATTTCTTTTCCCGCATTAATTCCATGGATTCGTCCACGGAACTGACAAAATTGACCTTGTCAAACAAAAATGGATTGAGTCCTTTTTCAAGAAAGGCCTTGTGGGTCTGCTTATCGTAGAGCTCCGGATGCTCCCCAAACACCTTGGTCAAAGACGCTGTGAGGGGACTGTCCACATACACCGGCATGCGGGGAACAAGTCCTTTTTCATACAAATCGTGGATAACATAAATGATCTCCTGGGCCCGGCCCAGGGCAAAGGAGGGTATCACCACAGATCCTTTTCTTTCATGGGCACCATTGAGTTCTTTGATCATTCGAGTGTGGAGGTCTTCCGCAGTTTCATGGAGGCGATCCCCATAGGTACTTTCCGTGATCAAAAGATCTATGTTTCTGTCTTCTTCATTGAAGTCGGTGCAGGGATCTTTTAAAATGGGCATCCCAAATCTTCCCAGATCCCCGGTGAAACAGATGGTTTTGTGTTCCGCACCTTTCCCATACCTCACAATAGTGATGGCGGACCCAAGGATATGACCGGCCTCGTAGAAAGTGCAGGTCATGTCTTCCCCGATGGTAATGGGGGTTCTATAGGGTACACCGGAAAAAAATCCCAGCGCAAGACGAGCGTCTTCTTCTTTATAAAGTGGGTCTACCTGCTTTAACCCATACTGATTACCAAGTTCAAGTATTGTCTGACGATTGAGCCGGTTATTTCCCTCTTTCAGCAACTTTTTAATATAGCTGCTCTCCCGGTTGGTAAGGTCATCTGCCAACCCTTTTTTTCCATGGGTACGAAGGGCGGTACGCGCCGTCTTATAGTTGAGATAATCGGCATCGGATTCCTGAATATGGGCGGAATCTGGCAGCAGATAACCGCATACGTCTTGGGTGGCACGGGTGGTTACGATCTGGCCGTTGAAATTTTTTTTCACCAGCAGGGGAATTCTGCCCGAATGGTCAATGTGTGCATGGGAAAGCACCATATTGGTCAGAATGGCAGGATCAAAGGGCATGACCCTGTTTTTTTCCCCGGCATCCTGTCTGCGCCCCTGGAAAAGCCCGCAGTCCAAAAGTATCCTGTCGTTGTCTGTACTGACCATGTGCATGGAGCCGGTCACTTCCCTGACACCACCATAAAAGGTTACATTCATGAAACGCCTCCTTTTAATTCAATTGATTACATATTTTTTCCAATTTAGACCCAAATCTGAAGAACCTATCGCTTGTAAGTCAGAATCTGCCCCCCAAACGGTGGCAGCAAAGCGTCTGCATCCGTATATCTTCTCTGGCTGTGACTGTATCCCAAAGCTACCATTTTTTTGCTGAATCGGGCATGGTGACCCCGCCCCGGATCAACCAGAACCACATCACAATGAAAACTTGCATGCTGATCAATGAAATCGGACAAGGAATCGACGTGGCCACTTTCGTAGAGAAGATCACTGCCGATAATCAGGTCAAACAATCCCAGATTGCTGACCTTATCATCCCAGCCCGTCCTAACAAACGGAATTTTTTTATCGTTATTGAGCATAACATTTTTTACAAGAAAAGATTCAACCTCGGGATGATAGTCAGTGGCAGTTATATCTGCCAGGCGGTGATTCAACACCAGACTTGCCAGGCCAATCCCGCAGCCCACCTCCAAAATACGCTTTCCGGCCACGTCATGGTGAAACATCAAGCGAGCCAGAATCTGCCCCGAGGCCCAGATAACGCCAAACAGCGGCCAGTTGGCAGATGAGATCCCCAGCTTTTCAGCTCTGCCATCTGCATCGGCATACTGCTGGTTGTCCCGTAAGGTGCGGACATGAATATCTGTGTCTCCAAACTCCAAAGTTTGATAGCGAATGCGAACTAAGGGCATAAAACTCCTGTCAGATCATTAAATGATAAGTAGTCAGTTGGGCTCGCATTACAAAAGAACAGCGACGCATAAAAGACAATCAAGGGTAACCCCACTCACCAAGGAGTGATAGTAAACCAATAGAAATTCAAACGCAAGGCAAGTATTATTGTAAATATCCGGCCAGCACCCCAAATTCAACTCTTTTGACATAACGGGGAAGGATTGGGAATGCGCCCATTTCCGATGTCTTGATTTTTTAATTCAGTTTCTGATAGAAAGAGTCAATGAATTCAAACCATACAAAGATACGCAGCAAAGGTATTTTAAATGCTCACTAATACCGCCACATCCTCCCGCAGCGAACTCAACGTGGAAATCATGCCCACCCAAGAGCTGCGCCTCACCTGGGAGAGCAGTCCCCAGCGACCGGGCAAAAGACAGCAACTCCTTAACCAGGAAATTTTTAACAAATATACCGTTAACGAAGACCAGTGGCTGCTCTTTCTGGGCTGCTCCGATGCCGGTATCGCCCTTGAACCCTCCCTTGATTTTTTCAGGCATCTGGCCCGGACCTTTGTGGAATCCCTAAAAAAAATGCCAGCCCTGGAAGAGATCCGTGATCAGTCAGCGGTGCCCTGGGACAACCAGACCCTGGAAAACCTTTTAAGCGCAGCCCCCCTGATGATTGGTGCCGAATACCTGGACCTGGCATTTATGACCCGTCTGTGGCAGGAGATGAACCAGGGCTTTAACCGGGGAATCGGAGAATCGCCCCTCAGCGTGTCAGAATATCTCCATGGGTTCAGCCCCCACATCCATCTGGCAGGAAGGGTCTATTTTCACCTGGTGGAGCGCAAGGACGATACCCTGCCCTTTCAGTTCCTTGCCACCTACACTCCAGAAGCCGCAAATCCAGGGAAACACCGCCCCCTCCATTGGGCACTGGAGGCCCATCGGGACAACCCGGAACAGCTGCTGGAACTTTTGACCACCGTCCATGCCGCAGCAAGATCAAGCCATCTTTTAAAGACACTTCTGGACTCAGGAGAACTGTTTCACCATCTGGCCTGGGATGCCGGGGAGGCTTTTGAATTTTTAAAACAACTGGAATCCTTTGAACAAGCGGGCATCATCTGCCGCATTCCCGACTGGTGGAAAAAAAAGGGGGGAACCCCCTCACTGAAGATCAGCCTTGGGGGCAAACCACCGTCAGTTGTGGGAATTGAGGCTCTTGTAAGCGTTGACGTAGCTCTTTTCCTCGGGGACGATCCCCTCACCGAAGAGGAGATTAAGACCTTGCTCAACCAAACCCAAGGACTTGCCTGGATCAAAAACAGATGGATTGAGGTGGATCGGGAACGGCTTCAAAAACTGCTTCATGCCTATGAAACGGCCATGGGGCTTATGGGTAACAGGGAATTGTCCATCTTTGAGGCCCTTCAGCTGCAACTTCATCCCCACCGACTCACCGGTTCTGTTGACACGGTTCTCCCTGACCTTCAAATCGGCAATGGAGAATGGCTGGAACAGGTGTTTTCGACCCTTAAAAACCCTGGACGTATCAACGAGATCAAACCAGACAAAAATTTTCTGGCCACCCTTCGACCCTACCAGCAGATAGGGTTGAACTGGCTTGCCTTTCTGGATAGCCTGGGATTTGGAGCCTGCCTGGCCGATGACATGGGCCTTGGAAAAACCATCCAGGTACTGGCTTTTTTAAGCACCTTAAAGGCCAGGGAACCCGGCCAAACCTCCCTTTTGGTGGTACCCGCCTCCCTTTTATCCAACTGGGAAGCAGAAATCCATAGATTTTTCCCGGACCTTGACTATTTCATGGAACACCCCGGATACAAAAAAACAGGGCAATCCGGCAAAAACCCCCTCCCATGGGAAAAATTTGATTTGGTCATCACCACCTACGCCATGGTCCAGCGCAACACGTCTCTCCAGCAATTTCACTGGAGAACCCTCATTCTGGATGAAGCCCAGGCCATAAAGAACCCTTCCACCCGGCAATCCAAAACCGTAAAACGGCTTCATTCCGATACCCGTATCGCCATGACCGGAACCCCCATTGAAAATGCATTGTCCGATCTGTGGTCCCTGTTTGACTTTATGAACCCTGGCCTTTTGGGCAACATAGCAGAATTCAAGGCATTTTCAAAAAAGCTGAAAAAAGAACCCGCAGGGTATGCCCGATTAAAACAGGTGGTATCCCCTTATATTCTAAGACGCATGAAAACCGACAAACGCATCGCACCAGAACTGCCGGATAAATTGGAAATGCGCACCTTTCCAGAGCTGTCCAAAAAACAGCGGGTACTTTACATCGACTTTGCCGCAGAGATTGAAAAACGCCTGGAAGACGCCGATGACGGCATCCAAAGAAAAGGCCTTGTCCTTTCCGCTCTCATGAAATTCAAGCAAATCTGCAACCACCCAGATCAATATCTTGGCACAGGGAATTTTGTCCCCGCAGACAGCGGAAAATTTATACGGCTGGGAGAAATCTGTGATACCATCCATTCCAAACGGGAACGGGTGCTGGTTTTCACCCAGTTCAAGGAGATGGTATCCCCCCTTCAAACCTTTCTTTCCACCGTATTTCAACATCAAGGGGGCATTATCCACGGGGGAATCAATATTAAAAAACGACAAGAGGCCATTGATAAATTCCAGGGAAGGGCATATTGCCCCTTTATGGTACTCTCTCTCAAGGCAGGAGGAACCGGGTTGAATCTTACCCGGGCAAACCATGTGATCCATTTTGACCGGTGGTGGAATCCGGCGGTGGAAAACCAGGCCACAGACAGGGCCTTTCGCATTGGCCAGACCCGGAAGGTGATCGTGCACAAGTTTATCTCCCGGGGAACCATTGAAGAAAAAATCGATCTGATGATTGAACAGAAAAAAAAGCTGGCAGAAGAAATTATCTCCGACTCCCAGGGCACATGGGTCACCGCCATGGATAACAGGGAACTCATGGAGCTGTTCACACTGAAAATTTAAAATGGAACAAAAGAATGAGTCGATATAGAAGACGAAATAATTATGGCTACCCCGAATATGTCAGTGTCGGGGAAAGAAGGGCAAAAGCTGAAGAGAAAATCAAGCAGCTGAAGAAAAAAAATCCCGACATCTCCCCCGTTGAGATAAGCGGATCAAAGATTGCCCACTCATGGTGGGGCATCTCATGGAATAAAAATCTGGAAAGCTATGCAGACTATTCCAACCGCATCGGCAGGGGCCGTTCCTATGTGCGCCATGGGTCTGTGCTGGATCTTAAAATCAAGGAGGGAGAAATCCTTTCCCTGGTTCAGGGCTCCACATCCAGACCCTATGCGGTTGAAATTACAATCAAGAAGATAAAATCAAAGGTGTGGCAGACGATCATTTCCGGATGCCGGGGCCAGATTGATTCCCTCCAGACCATTGTGGATGGCAAACTTCCCAAAACCATGGAGACTCTGTTAACCCAACCCAGCAGCGGCATCTTTCCGGCACCGGCTGAAATACATTTCAACTGCTCCTGCCCGGACAGTGCCTACATGTGCAAGCATGTGGCCGCCACCCTTTACGGCGTGGGGGCAAGGCTGGACCAGGACCCATCTCTTTTTTTCACCCTCCGGGGGGTTAAAATGACCGAGCTGGTATCCCAGGCCGTCAAAAACGAGGCCAAAACGCTTCTGCAACGGGCAAAAACAAAAACCGCTGGTCGCATCATCAGTGAAGCAGATCTTTCGGCCACCTTTGGCATTGACATGGACCTGCCTTCACCTCCGTCACCGGTACCCATTAAAAAGCTTGCCCGTCCTGTTTCCACGGCGAAACCAGAGTCTTGCAGCACATCCACCAAACGTTCCGGAGGCAAGAAAGTCCCGAGTTCCGCAAGACCGACACAACAGCCAACACCACCACCAGAATTACACATCTCTAAAAAAACGGCACCACCGTCACCAGTGGAAAGCAAAGCTTTAAAAAACGCCACAGACTACGATGTGGTGGTAAATATGATCCGGCGCAGAAGGGTTAATGGTGTGGGATTCAAGGAGATCAAGGAACGTACCGGTATTGCCGATACAAAGATACGCAGCATCATCCAGCAGGCAAAACAGAAAAAAAAGATCCAGAACATCAGTCGGGGTCTTTACATCAAAGGCGCAGACGAATAACATGATCAAAGCATAAGAGGTTCAAAAGACAAACAGGACCCGGTAACAAATTGGGCACCTTGGGGTGGAGTCAGGCTTGTGATCAATCCCAAAAATCCGGCACCGTAAATATTTGGCACCATCGAACTTTTAAATGGATAAAGGACTTCCCATGGACACTGATATTAAACAGCATTATGGTTCTGACGCACTTTGTACCAGAATTTTCTCCGCCCTGGAACAAAGTGGAAAAAATCCCGACAAACTGGATCTTAAAGATCTGTCCACCATTGATCAACTGCACACGGGGGGACACGTGGCCACCCTGGAACTGGCCCGGAAAACAGGCCTTGCCCCCGGGGCCGCCGTCCTGGATGCCGGATGCGGCATCGGGGGATCCTGCCGTCTCCTGGCCCGGGAATGCCAATTCAACATCACAGGCATGGATCTGGTGCCGGAGTTCATTGAAGTGGCACAGGCGCTGACCCGTTCAACGGGCATGAACGACACTATCAGCTACACCCCGGGGGACATCGTGGACACAGGCCTTGGGGCAGAAACCTTTGATGCCGTGTGGTGCCAGCACACACTGATGAACATCAAGGACAAAAATGCTGTGTTTACCGAATTTCAACGCATCCTGAAACCCGGCGGCATCCTGGTGCTCCATGAAATTGTCCAGGGTACGACAACACCCATCCACCTGCCCGTGCCCTGGGCGGACAGGGCAAGCATCTCCTTTCTGCTCCCCTGGCCGGAAATGTCCGATCTGCTGACCAAACACGATTTTATCTGCAATTTTGCAACAAATTGCACGGACCAGGCAAAAACATGGTGGAGTCGGGTCAAAACAGCCTTTGAAAAAAAGATGAACAAGCCATCCCCACTGGGGCCCCATATCATCTTTGGAGATCATGGCATGGCATTTGGCAACACCATGAGCGCCAACCTTGATGAGGATAGAATCCGGCTCATGGAGGCCATATTTGTCAAAGGAAATAATTAATTATGTCAAGGCTTAACAAAACCCCCAAAAATGAAACTGCATCCGGCATCACCATCACATTAAATGCCTTCTCCTTTTTACAGAAAAAATTAAAAAAAAATGGCTTTGACTGCTACAACGTCTCCCTGGAAATCCCCCGGGGAATCACATCAAAAGCGCTGGTGAGCCGATTGAATCTATTGCCCGAGGATGTGGAAGGCATTTTTGTCAACGGTCTTATTAAACCCTTTGACACCATCCTCCAGGATGGAGACCGCGTGGGATTGCTGCCCCCCGGCACCCCGGGTCCATACCGAGTTATGCTTGGGATTGTGCAAAACAAAAACCAGACGAAAACACCCCCGGAAAGGATCTGATCCATGTCATTTTTCAAACAAATGCTTTCCAAGATCGGCATTGGCGCAGCAACGGTGGAAACAACACTTTATAATAAAACATTTGTTCCCGGAAAACCGGTTACAGGTGTTGTCAACATCACCGGGGGCAATGTTGCCCAGGAAATCGACGCCATTTACCTGACCATCAAAAGTACCTATGAAGATGAGATTGACGTGGAGGCCCTGGAAGATGAAGACGGCAAAACAGTCAATGTCACCCGGGTGGCTGAAATCATATCCCGTCAGCTCTCCCAACCCTTCACACTGGCCCCGGAAGAAGTGCTTTCCTTTGATCTGGATTTCATCCTCCCCTTTGACACCCCGGCCACCATGGGAAAAACCATCACCTGGGTGGAAACGGGTCTGGATATAAAGAGGTCACTGGACCCCGGAGACCGGGACGATATCAAGGTTTCCTTACATCCCATGGCTGCACAGCTCATTGAAAGCGCAAAAATCCTGGGATTTCGTATCAATGAGGTGACCTGTGAACCGGCACCGGTGGCCATGGATATGCGGGTTCCCTTTGTGCAGGAATTTGAGCTGAAGCCAGACCGGGGAACCTTTAAAAATCGACTGGAAGAAATTGAACTGGTCTTTAAGCCCTTCCCGGATACCCTGCAGGTATTCATGGAGGTGGATCGCAAGGCAAAGGGATTATTCGGGCATCTGTCAGAAATGATGGGCACCGATGAAACCATGGTTCATTTTCTGGTCAGACCGGATGATCTGCCCCGATTGACGGAAAAACTAAATGACATCATAGAACAGTATTGCATGAATTAAACAGGGAATGCACCCCAGTGAACAGAGCGAAGTTATCCCTTAACGCTTCACAGATCATCCAAACAAGAGAATCATACCATTAAAGCATTCACTTGAGATCACCCCCACCTTTTGAAAATCTGAAAACCTGAAATCAAGAAATCTATCAAAGCTTAAGCCCACTTAAGGGGGGGCTTAAGCTTCATTATGTACCCCTTGGTCCAACATGGGCAAGGTTGGTGAGGGCCAGGCTTGTGTTATTGGAGGTTGCATTTTTTAGCAGCCTTTTTGCTTTTGACAACAGACGGTGCTTCAAGACAAGCTGCAACAAAAATCTCAATAAGGCAAGAATGACCCCACCACGAAAGGCGAACACCGAAAGTTGAGATATTATTTATATTTTGTATTGACATAAAAAATTATTAAGGCTAAATATATTGAAATAAAATTAAGTCTGAAGCACAATGACGTGCTAAAAACTTAAACATAGATAAACGACGACGGCGTCTTTTTTCGGTTTTATTCCGGAAAGACGCCGTTTTGTTTTTTTAAACCCTGACAAAAAAAATAAACCAAAAGAACAAATGCTCAATGAGACGTTTTTATTTTGATATCCCGGGAAGGCAACAGGTGAATACATAATTTTAAAATTTTGAATATAATATTCAAAATGTTATGTGTATTTTCCTCAAAAAAAGTCTCAGGTAATTTCAAGGGGATATGAAGGATGCCGGAACAAGTCCCAAAACGTATCGTCGAGAATCACAAACAAAAGGAGACTCAATCATGGACATGCGATTTTCAAAGGGTAATGATGTATTGGGAACAAGCAACCGAGGTAACGCCGCAGAGTCGAGCCTGTGCACCTTGTGCCGAGCCGATTGCAAAGGCAAATGTGAAACCTGGCTTTCAAGCATGGTGGGAAGAAAACTACTTTATCCCAGAAGCTTCGGGCTGGTCACTGCCGGTGCAAATAATACAACCCATGTGGGGGTTTCCTACAATTCTTTGAGAATTCAGGGCTATGCCTATGGTGCCCATGGCCTTCCCGGAAATCTTACCAAC
This sequence comes from Desulfocicer niacini, assembly GCF_054657595.1. Taxonomy (NCBI): domain Bacteria; kingdom Pseudomonadati; phylum Thermodesulfobacteriota; class Desulfobacteria; order Desulfobacterales; family Desulfobacteraceae; genus Desulfocicer; species Desulfocicer niacini. The sequence goes on along the minus strand of NZ_BAAHYK010000014.1, from coordinate 35,266 downwards.
AGTCCAGACGACAGCATTTTCCCCAATGTCAGCCTGGAAACAGAATTTGGCAAAAAGAAGAAAACAAAAATACGCATGCCCATAATGACAGGGGCTCTGGGTTCTACTTTTATTGCTGAAAAATACTGGAACGGCTTTGCCATAGGCGGTGCCTTGATTGGTATTCCGGTTGTTATTGGTGAAAATGTTGTGGGTGTTGACAGGAAATCAGAGATCAATTCCGGTGGTGAAAAAAAAGGAAAAATTAAAAGTGCACCGGAACTGGACCGCAGAATAGGCACCTATCTCAAATATTATGACGGCTATGGTGCAATTATTGTTCAATTGAATGTGGAAGACACCCGCAACGGTGTTGCAGAATATGTTGTGGATAAATATGGCGACAAATGTATTATTGAGCTGAAATGGGGTCAGGGAGCAAAAAATATTGGTGGAGAAATACAGGTGCAAAGCCTTGATTATGCTCTATTTCTGAAAGAGAGGGGCTATGTGGTGGACCCGGATCCCTCACTGGCTGAGGTGAAGAAAGGGTTTGAACAAGGTGCCATAAAATCATTTGCCCGTCACAGCCGGTTGGGTGGAACCGAACTTGACAGTGTGGAAAAAGTCCGGGAAGATTTCATGAACAGCGTGGAATATCTTCGGGGCCTTGGATTTGAAAGAATAACTCTTAAAACAGGATCTTATGGCATGGAAGAGCTTGCCATGGCCATTAAATTTTCCACTGATGCCAATCTTGATCTTCTGACCATTGACGGTTCCGGCGGTGGAACAGGAATGAGTCCATGGAATATGATGCAAAGCTGGGGCGTTCCATCCATCAACCTCCATTCAAAGGCCCATCAATATGCCAGCATTCTTTCTGCCAAGGGAAAAAGCGTGGTGGACATGTCCTTTGCCGGTGGTTTTGCTCTGGAAGATCATATTTTCAAGGCCCTTGCCCTGGGTGCCCCTTACACAAAACTGATCTGCATGGGCAGGGCAATAATGATACCGGGTTTTCTTGGTGCCAACATTGAAGGTGCATTGAATCCAGAAAGAAGACCCGCTGTGAACGGTAACTGGAATGAGCTTCCCAAAACGGTTCTCCAGGAAGGCAAAACCGTGGATGAAATTTTTGCCGGATACCATGATCTGGAGAAAAAACTGGGCAAAAATGAAATGAAAAATATCCCCTACAGTGCCATTGCCTTCTATACCCTGGCAGACAAACTCGGGTGTGGTCTGCAACAGCTCATGGCCGGTGCAAGGAAATTTTCCATGAATCAGATCTCCCGACAGGAAATTTTTGCCGGGAACAGAGAAACTGCCAAGGAGACAGGCATCCCCCATTGTTCCGATGTGAATGATGAGAGTGCAAGAAAAATTCTCAATTCATAAGATATTAAATCAGATGACAACGCAGGTTTTGGATTGAGGTACCTGCGTTAACCTTATCCCCATAATTGGTAAATTATTTTATTTTTAACCAGAGGATACTGGCGATATCTGGGCCGGGATTAACCCATTGGCTGGGGGTCACGGTCTTAAAATAAACTGTGTCTCCCGGGGTGATGGTCTCTGATTCATTCTGACTTGTGACGGTGAGAGTGCCGGAAATAAGATAACCTGCTTCTTCTCCCTTATGAACAAAAAAATGGGTCGGAATTTTTTTGCCGGGTAGAATATTGATAATATAAAGCCCCACCTTACCATCATGGTCCGGTGGGGTGAGGCAATCCATGGTCATACGATCTTTGGGTATTTCCGTTCTGTTTATCCGGAGGTTTTCCCCCCGGGGAAACACCGTTTTGACAGGCATGTTTTTATCCAGAAAAAATGAACCAACCTCAACGGACAAGGTTTCTGCTATTTTATATAATGCCTGCAACGATGGATAGATCAGGTTATTTTCAATCTGCGAAATATTACTTGGCGTAACGCCAACGCGGCTGGACAGCTCTTTTTGGGAAATACCCTGATCCTTGCGGATATTTTTTATTCTGAATCCAAGATTATGATGAACATTCTCCCCTTTTCCCCCTTCCAGAACAATGTTATTGCCTGTTCTTAAATAATAAAATGGTTTCCCAATGGCCCGGGGGGTACGTTTTTCTGCCTTTAAAATACTTATGGATGTTTTACCCTGTTTTATGGAAAGATCAATGGCAACCTGGGCGATCTGATTGATATGGGCCTTTAATTGTTTTGAATGGGCCTCTTTTTCGATTATCCAGTAAGCGATGGTATCAAGTTCATACAGTTTGGGGCAAGTCCTGGAATAAAATTTTGAGATGGATTTCTCACCCTCCCACAGATCCTGCATTCCAGTTAAACTTTCGATGACAAACCGGACATCCCCTGTAAGGGTCTTATGAATTCCATAAATGGCATCAGAAACGGTTTCCGGCTCCCATGGACGGGTTACCTTTATCACCTGATGTGGCCATTGTGCACCATCTTTCTCATAAAATTTATTAAACACATCTGCCTTATCCCCTTTACCATTGGTAAAACAGTCCAGTATGGTCAACTGCTGACTTTCTGCAAGGGGACCAAGTTTTGCAATTAAGTTTTTTGGAGAACGGTCAAAAGTCACATATACAATGGGTTTATTCTGTTTCTGGGATTCATTGATAAATTCGCTGCAAAATGCTGATGCTAGGCTTCCGGCATCATCGTACCAGATCACATTATCCCCTATAAAAAGACCGTTGAGCAGATTGTCCAGCTCGCTGATACCTGAAGAGACCCGTTTTTTTTTATTCACCATATTTATTCTTTATTTCAACACCTTTTTTAACATGCCATATTAATGAGACGTAGGGTTTGGTCACAAGCTGGGAATCTACACAGACAAAGCAGCATTAAGAACAGCCTCCGGTAAAATTTGATCTTCCAGCACCACCTGACGGATGGTCTTTCCTGTGTTGTGTGCTTGTTTTGCAATATCTGCGGCTCTGTCATACCCGATGTGGGGAATCAGGCCGGTGACCATGGCCAGACTTTTTTCAATAAAAGCAGCGCATCTCCCTTCATTGGCAGTGATGCCTTCAACACATTTTTCGGCAAATAAAATGGATACAGAAGAGAGAAAGTCAATGGACTGAAGAAGATTATGCGCAATGACCGGCAGCATTACATTCAACTCAAAATTACCGCTCTGCCCTCCCACCATGATGGTGGTATCATTGCCCATCACCTGGGCCGCCACCTGGATCACCGCTTCTGGAATTACGGGATTGACTTTTCCCGGCATGATGGAAGACCCCGGCTGCAGGGAGGGGATATTAATTTCTCCCACACCACACCGGGGACCCGATGCCAGCCATCGGATATCATTGGCAATCTTCACAAGGGAAACGGCAATGGATTTTAACACCCCGCTGGTTTCAACGGCGGTGTCCTGGCAGGCCTGGGCCTGGAAATGATTTTTGGCCTCACGGAATTCCAGGCCGGTATGGTGAGCAATGGCCTTGATCACCCCCGGGGCAAAATCGGGATGGGCATTCAATCCACTGCCAACGGCAGTTCCCCCCAGGGCAAGTTCCGTCAATCGTGGCCTCACGCATTTAAGGCGCTGGATGCCCAGGGCCACCTGACTTGCATAGCCGGAAAACTCCTGACCAAGGGTCATGGGCACAGCATCCTGAAGATGGGTTCTGCCAATCTTTTTTACATCATTGAATTCAATTGTTTTTTCTGACAAAGCCTTTTCAAGGTTTTCAAGGGCAGGTAACAGCCGGGTGGTGATCCGGGTCAATGCCGACAAATGGATCACCGTTGGAATCACATCATTACTGGACTGACCGGCATTTACGTGATCATTGGGATGAACCGGTGATTTGCCGCCTTTTTTGCCTGTAAGAATCTCGTTGGCCCGGGAGGCCAGCACCTCGTTCATGTTCATGTTGGTGGAGGTGCCGGAACCCGTTTGAAACACATCCACCACAAATTGATCATCAAACAGGCCGTCCATTACCTCCTGGGCCGCCCTGGCAATGGCATTTCCCATGGGAGCTTCAAGGATACCAAGGGATTCATTGATCATGGCTGCACATTTTTTCACCAGGGCAAGGGAATGGATGAATGAAATGGGCAATGTCATGCCGCTGATGGGAAAATTATCCACGGCCCGCTGGGTCTGTGCTCCATAATAGCTATTTTCCGGGACACGTACGATTCCCATGGTATCTTTTTCTTCTCGATATTCCATTTTATGCTCCTTTTGCCGCTTCTACACTGGTTTTACAAAAAACGGGTTTGCTACTCTCCCCACCTTACACTCTTTTCAGCGAAATTCCCGCAAAAAAATGACCTGCAACTCTATATTCAAGTTTTTTATGTTGATAAAAATAGACGAGGAATCAGGCTTGCAAAACCGCCCAACAAAAACTTGAACATCCAGTAAAAGTGTAAACAGATATATGGAAAATACCTGAAACCATATTGATTCTTGTCTTTGACAGCGTAATCTGTATAACTTACTTGGCAGAAGGCTCAGTCACAACCAATAACAAAAATGAGGCTTACTCACAACATGGGCCACCCTCCCCACTTGGCGGTCTAAACCGCAGGAAATGCAAACAGATTTACTGGAGAACTGAACTGTGGATACAAACATATACACCCATCTGTTAAAACGAATAGAAGAGCCCCATCTTGCCAAACGTCTCATCAGACAGGTAACCCTTGCTGCGAATTTTTATTCAAAAACCAGCCCGGCGCCTTTTCATTTTGAAAATGTCCAGTGGATACACGTGGTTCTTAAAGCTCTATTGAAGATAACAGGGCTATATAACAAAGGGATGATGAACGCCATTGATTACAGCCTGGAACGAATAAACGTTCCCATTAAAAATCTGCCCCCTTTGTTTAACGGATTTAAAATACTGCAGATTTCAGATATCCATGCAGATGCGTTGCTGGACAGAGGGGAACGTCTTAAAAAAATACTCCGGGGAATTACGGCAGACATCTGTGTATTCACAGGGGATTTTCGATTTATGACCCAGAATGTCCATGCAAAAGCCCTTGCAATGACCATGGAAATAGGTGACTGCATGGGCGAGGATTGTCCCAAATTCGGCATTCTGGGCAATCATGATTTCATTGAATTTGTTCCCAGTCTGGAATCTGGCGGGATTCAAATGCTTTTAAACGAGGCGGTTCCCATTGAAAAGAACGGCACAAGGATATGGCTGGCCGGAATCGACGATGCCCATCTCTATCGCTGCCATGACATTGAAAAGGCCTTGGCCAAAATTCCCGCAGGGGCTGTAAAAATAATGCTGTCCCATACCCCGGAGACCTATGCAGAGGCATCCACTGCCGGGGTTGACTACCTGCTTTGCGGACACACCCATGGGGGTCAGATATGCCTTCCCGGCGGAATTACCCTCATGACCAACGCAAAATGTCCTAAAAATTACTGTAAGGGTTCCTGGAACCATAAAGGCATGCATGGCTACACCTCCAGGGGGACTGGATCGTCAGGCGTTCCGGTGAGATTTTTCTGTCCACCGGAAATTACGGTCCATGAGCTTGTATGCGCCGGACATAAAGTTCTTGATGGTGGGGTTAAAAAATAATGGATACATCAATTTTAATGTGGAATGTTGTATTTAGCTCAATCGGTTTGGGATTTTTTGTTTATGGTAAAAAGCAAACCGCCATTGTCCCGCTTCTCAGCGGTATTGGGTTGATGCTGTTTCCATACTTTATTTCAAACCTGTACATTCTGATCATCACAGGTATCGTATTTATTGCATTACCGTATTTTGTTCGTATATAACCGCCATGGGCAGACCGCATTCCGGGACACAGATCAACCCACAACAAAAATAGAAAGTCATGAGTCATGACTGGCCGCACAGACAGACCAGGTTTTTAGGCTGAAAAAAACGTGCTCAATCCCCAGTTTTATGATAACAAGTGACAAACCGAGGCGGCAATGATATTGAAGCTTCATTTTAAATTCGCAACTTTTGGACTTCATCTCAAAGCTGGCTTTTTTATACAGTTCATGCGCCAACGGGTCAGGCTTGTGTTATTGTATTTTTGACGACATGTGATGTCTGAACTCAAATTGCAACAAAAGCGTCAATAACCCAAACCTGACCCTACCACGAAAAGCGAACACCGAAGGTTGAATTAAATTATCTTGGATGATCCAGAATCCTATAAAATCCGGAGTGCAGCATGCCCCACACCGACAAACAATTAAGGCCTGACCAGGCGCTTCTGAGAACCACTCTGGGAGCTATGATGATCAGCTTTTCCGCCGTATGGGTTAAGCTGGCACACGTTACCCCCACAGCCTCTGCCTTTTACCGGGTCTTTTTGGGTGGATTTTTTCTGCTGATACTTGTGTGTTTCCACAGAAAAAAAACAGGGGCGGAGAAAACATTTTCAGGATTGTCCCTGCTGACGGGACTGTTTTTTGCTCTTGATCTTTACGCCTGGCACCGCAGCATCCAGTATGTGGGGCCTGGGCTTGCCACCATTTTAAGCAGCTTTCAGGTTTTTTTTGTACCGGTGGCCAGCTTAATGCTTTATGGTGAACGACCAGGCCTTCGATTTGTTCTTTCGGTGCCACCGGCACTGGTGGGCCTTTTCATGATTGTGGGTATCCGATGGGAAATCTTGACCCCCGACTATCGCATGGGAATCTGGTATGGTATCCTCACCGCCATTTTTTACACCGGATTTCTGATATCCCTTCGAAAACTCCAATCCCATGCTTCCAGCCCATCTCCCGCCTTTAATCTCATGGTAATATCCTTTGCAACGGCGGCCTTCCTTGCCGTGGAAATGATTCGCACCCATGACAGCTTTGCCATTCCAGATCTCCAGAGCGCTGCAGCTCTTGTGGGACTGGGCCTAATGAGTCAGACTGTGGGCTGGATGTTGATCACCCGATCCATACCACGGATTCCGGCGGCCATTGCCGGATTGGTTCTGCTGCTCCAGCCATCCCTGTCTTTTGTGTGGGACGTACTTTTTTTCCACCGGGAAACCTCCACCACCGCCTGGGTGGGGGTGGCCCTGGCATTGTCAGCCATTTACTTTGGCAGCAGCAGCAAATCTGCTTCTTCTCCCCCTGAATTTCACTTGAAGTCTACGGATTGAACACATAGACAAAGCCCATTTTAAAGCTGAATAAAACGTGGTCTGGCCCACGTTTTTGGTTTTATTTTTGTCAGTTTTGAAGCTTAAAAAGTCAAGTGTTTGGGATTAAAAACCTTAGTACTTTTATCCACTCTGATTATTCTGATATTTAAATACTCAAAGTCGACATTTTAAGCGTTTTTTAAAAATAAAATATAGTATTTTAAAATAGTTACGCAAAGATCCACTCTAAAATACCGGATTCTAATTTTCAAACTTTATTAGCTATAAGTACTTAGTTTTAGATCCTTATATCGCTACAAATGAGGGTTAATGTGTCGTTTTTGACTAAACAAAACAAAAAATGCTTCGATTAAAGTTGCATGAAAAATTTAAAAAAATGAATAAAATTCCTCCTGTAAAAATTTTCAAATACCAGGATCTGGGAATCTCAAATCATGAGTACAGGGCTGCATCAAAAGCCATCAGACTATACCCACCCAACTGCCCCTGTCATCAAAAAACTTAATACAAATGAAATATAGGATTAAGATTAACGATTTGACTTAGCTGATATAAATAACATAGATTATAGGGTCAAGCTTGAGTTATCGGTTTGCTTGTAACCTTTGTGTTGTTTTTCTTTTACTCCCCCATATTGATAAAAAAAACAGCACAAACCTGATCTCCCTGGCCCGTTCATTGTCACGGGTGGCAGATAGTATAATCAAAAACTTAAATGGTTAAACAACAAAGGAGAAAATATGAAAATTTTTATGAACCCACTTAAACGCTTGGCATTACTGCTGACCTGCTGCTTGCTTCTGTTTTCCTCCAGCTCGGCAGCTGGCATTGATACTTTTACAGGAGAAAAAGGGACCCTCCGGATATCAGGCGGAACAGCCCATATCCCGGTAATGAAAATCGCCGCACAAAAAATCATGGCCAATAATCCGGATATCCAGATCACCATTGCCGGGGGAGGATCCGGGGCAGGCATCAAACAGGTTGGAGAGGGACTGGTTCAAATCGGCAATTCAGGACGAAAGGCCAGTGACGCTGAAATCCAGAAATATGGTCTCTCCCTGTATAAGTGGGCCATTGACGGTGTGGGTACGGTGGTGCACCCTGAAAACCCGGTCCGGGCTCTCTCATCACAGCAGCTGCAGGATATTTTCGCAGGCCGTATCGACAACTGGAAAACACTTGGCGGCCCGGATCGCCCCATTACCGTGTACACCCGGGATGAGTCCAGCGGAACCCGCTCGGTCTTCTGGAAAAAAGCCCTTTCAAAAGGTAAAATTTCTCCCAAGGCACAGTTTGTCGCCTCCAACGGCGCCATGAAAACAGCTGTTGCAAAGAATCCCTACGCCATCGGATATATGTCGGTGGGATATATTGACAATAGCGTTGCAGCCGTTTCATTGGATGGGGTTCAGCCGGACCTGGAGACCGTTAAATCCGGTAAATACAAAGTTGCAAGGGGCCTTTACAGCAACACCAAAGGACCTGCCACAGGACTGGCAGAAAAATTCATCACCTATCTTTTGAGCCCAGAAGGTCAGAAAATCGTTATTGAAAAAGGATTTGTGCCGGTTCGATAATGTTTGAAAATGACCGTGTTCCAGAAATTTTTCTTCAGGCTGCTGCATGGGGATGTGCGTTGATGACCCTTGCTGTTCTGGCGTTTATGGCGTGGCTTAGCATTCCTGTGCTCAAAGCATCCGATACGCTCCACATTCTCACCATGCCCTGGTTGCCGGACAAGGGACAGTTCGGCATAGGCCCCATGATCCTCGGCAGCCTTTATATTTCAGTGTTAAGCCTTGCCATTGCGGCACCTGTGAGTTTCGGTTGTGCGATCTTTATCCAAGTCACCCGACCCGGAGCTGCGGGAAAAATTTTCCAGCATTTGGTGGAGGCCATGACAGCCGTTCCCACAGTGGTATATGGTTTTGTGGGAATTTTCCTCATCGTTCCTTTTATACGTGAAACCTTTCTCCAGGGCTCGGGCATGTGCATTTTATCGGCTTCCATCATGCTCGCCCTTGTGATCTCTCCCACCATGATACTGATTTTTTCACAAAGTATCTCCAACGTTCCCCTGCAGTATACCATGGCGGTGGAAGCCATGGGGGCAACACCGGCACAGACTTTTTTCATGATCATTGTGCCATATGCCTGGAAAGGGATACTCACCGGGGTGATTCTGGGATTCGGCAGGGCTGTGGGAGACACCCTTATTGCACTGATGATCAGCGGGAATACCATTGACTTTCCCGGTCATATCCTGGATTCTGCACGGACCTTGACCGCGCACATCGCCTTGGTGACGGCGGCTGATTTTGACAGTATGGAATTCAAAACGATTTTTGTCTGCGCTCTGGCACTTTACCTGATGACCTGCCTTGGCATTTTTTCTGCCCGTGCTGTGGGAAAAGGGCAGAAATCATCATGAAAAACAGATCTGCCGGGAATTTTTTTTTAAATGCCTATGCCTGGTGTTGTGCACTGCTCCTCACATTGGCGGTTTTGACCATTGCAGGATATCTTCTGTTTCACGGCTTCTCCTCCCTGAACATAGGGCTGATCTTTGCCGATACCCCGGTGCTGGAAGCCCTTCTTTTAAAAAAACAGGTGTTCGGCGGGCTGCTCCCGGCCATTGGCGGAACCCTGGCCCTGATTCTTTTATCCATGTTTTTTGCCCTTCCGGTGGGCATTGCTTCTGGGGTTTTTCTGTCAGAATTCGCCCTGCCGGGAACCCGGCGTATTCTAGGGTTGATGTTTGATATCATGGCATCCCTGCCATCCATTGTGGTGGGTTTGTCCGGGTTTGCGGTCACTGTTTTTCTGCATCAGCATTTTTTTAAACAGCTCTACCCCTGCCTACTGATTTCCGCCATGTGCCTGGCATTTCTGGTGGTTCCATATATCATCCGTTCAACACAAATTGCCCTGGAAAGTCTTCCTCCCGAGGTGCGGCTAACCGCTCCGGGGCTTGGTGCCACCCGATTCCAGAACCTGTGGTATGTCCTGATTCCCATGGCGGCAAAGGAGATTGTGGGCGGCATCATTCTCGCCATTGGCAGAAGTGCCGAGGATACCGCGGTGATCATGCTCACAGGGGCCGTTGCCACCGCCGGGATTCCAGGCTCCGTATTTTCTGGATATGAAGCGCTGCCTTTTTTCATATACTATACCGCTGCAGAGTATGCCGATGCTTCGGAATTAATGAAAGGGTATGGGGCTGCCCTTGTTCTGCTGTTTATCTGCGGAAGCTTGTACACCATTGCATACTCGATTAAGAGAAAGGTGAAATGACCGAGTTAACAACAAAAATAAAGGTACGGGGCCTCAATTTTTTTTATGGGGCACAGAAGGTCCTTGACCATATTGATCTGGATATTCCGGCAGGCAGCATCACCGCTGTCAACGGCCCATCGGGACAGGGGAAATCCAGCTTACTGACCGCCTTCAACCGGTTGTGGGAAAACATTGACGGTGCCAGGGCCACGGGTCGTATCTGGATTGATTTCGGTAAAGGGCTGGTGGAGGTGACCCAACCCGAATATGGTGTACACCACCTGCGCCGCAAGGTGGGGATGGTTTTTCAGATGCCCAACCCCCTTCCCATGAGTATATTTAGAAACATGCAGTTTCCTTTAAAGCTTGCCGGTATCTCAGAAAAAGACTGTGTTGATGAGAAAATCGAAACGGCTTTGAAGCAGGCACATCTGTGGAAGGAGGTTAAAAACAGGCTCTCCAGTGACGCCAGGATGCTTTCGGGGGGACAGCTCCAGCGTCTGTGCATTGCCAGAACCCTGGTGCTGCAGCCGGAGGTGCTTTTGATGGATGAGCCAACGGCCTCCCTGGACCCGGTTTCCGTTGAAAAAATTGAAGATCTGCTTCTGGATCTAAAAACACGCTGCACCATTGTCATGGTCTCCCATTACATGGATCAGATCCGGAGAATTGCCGACACAAACCTAAGATTGTCGGATGGAAAACTTTCTCTGGTGGTGGCAGCAGAGAAATAACAGTGACCTGTCAGCTGCGAATCAAACCATTGGCACTTTTTTTCATTCCTATATTTTTTATTTGACCACGAAAGGCGAACACCGAAAGTTAAATTTATAAGGCCATGACACACTTTGGGGGTCTTACGTTATTACCAGCTCAATCAACATGTTACATAAAAACGATTAATTGAATTTTCGGGAAAAAACTATTGTCAATCCGCATATTTTCTGAGCAAATACGGAGATAGATCACGTATTCGAGCTCAAAAAACGTGGTCTGCCCCCTATTTTTTAACAAAAAAATACAGGTGAACCCATGAGCCAGTACCGATTTTCCATAGGTAGCCACAATTACCGCTTTTGTGATCTCAAAGAGCTGATGGCCAAGGCAAGCCCGTTAAAATCAGGGGATGCGCTGGCAGGATGTGGTGCCGTTTCAGAAGAAGAACGGGTTGCTGCCAAATTTGCATTGGCTGATCTGCCGTTAAGGGTATTTTTAAATGAAGTCCTCATCCCCTACGAGACGGATGATGTCACTCGGCTGATTCTGGACGCCCATGACGCAGAAGCGTTTTCACCTGTCAGCAGCCTGACGGTGGGCGATTTCCGCAACTGGTTGCTCTCCCATGAAACCCGGGCAGAACAGCTGAAATCCATTGCCCCCGGGATTACACCGGAAATGGCAGCGGCGGTGTCCAAAATCATGCGCAATCAGGATCTGATTCTGGTTGCTCAAAAGATTGAAACTGTCACCCGATTCAGGACCACCATCGGTTTAAAAGGCCATTTTTCAACCCGCCTGCAGCCCAACCATCCCACGGATGACCCCAGGGGCGTGGTGGCCTCCACTCTAGACGGCCTGCTCAACGGCATCGGCGACGCCGTCATCGGGATCAACCCTGCCTCCGATGACATTCAATCCGCCACCATCATTCTGCAGATGCTGGATGATATGCGTCAACGCTATGATATGCCGGTCCAATCCTGTGTTCTCACCCACATCACCACTGCCATGGCCATGATGGCGAACAACAGCCCGGTGGACATCGTCTTTCAATCCATTGCTGGCACACAAAAAGCCAACGATGGCTTCGGCATCAGCTTGAATCTCTTAAAGGAAGCAAGGCAGGCAGCACTTTCCCTGAAGCGGGGAACCATCGGCAACAATGTCATGTATTTTGAAACCGGACAGGGAAGCGCCCTTTCGGCCAACGCAAGCCATGGGGTCGATCAGCAGACCCTGGAAGCACGGACCTATGCCGTTGCCAGGCAATACAAGCCCCTCCTCGTGAATACCGTGGTGGGATTTATTGGGCCTGAATATCTCTACGACGGAAAACAGATCATCCGGGCAGGTCTTGAAGATCATTTCTGTGGAAAACTGTTGGGGCTTCCCATGGGCTGTGATATCTGCTACACCAACCACGCCGAGGCCGATCAAAATGACATGGACAACCTGCTGACCCTGCTTGGTGTGGCAGGAGTCAATTTCATCATGGGCGTTCCCGGGGCCGATGACATCATGCTCAACTACCAAAGTACCTCCTTCCACGATGCCAATTACCTGAGACAAGTAATGGGGGTGCGATGTGCCCCTGAATTTGAAACTTGGTTGAAAAACATGGGCCTTCACCATGAAAGGCACCGGCTTAAAGCAGATAATCACAGCGCACCCTTGCTTGACTGCCTGAAGGAGATGCAATAATGGAAAAATCACTGAAAACCCTGGGGGAACTGAACCGCTTAAACCAACTGACTCCGGCCCGCATCGCATTGGAGCGGGCCGGATCAAGCATTGCAACCCGGCAGATTCTCAAGTTTGATCTGGACCACGCCCGGGCCCGGGATGCCGTGCATCTCCCCTTTGATGCACAAAAGATAAAAATGCTGCTGGATGCCCGGAAAATACCGTCAATAAAGGTCTGCAGTGCGGCCACGGACCGGACTGTCTACCTGCAGCGGCCGGATCTTGGTCGGCAGCTGGACCAGGGATCAAGGAAAATGTTAGAAACCGTGCCCTGCCCTGCCCCGCCGGGATTTGATCTTGGCATCGTGATTGCCGACGGCCTGTCCACCCGTGCTATTCATAACAACGCCATTGTCTTTCTCGACAAGTTCCTGTCTCTAACATCCATCCGTGAATTGAGCTGTGCGCCGGTGGTCATCGCATCCCAGGCTCGGGTGGCCCTATCGGATGAAATTGGGGAGATCCTGAATGTCCGGTTGAGTATTATTCTGATCGGAGAACGGCCAGGCCTGAGCGCATCGGACAGCATGGGCATCTATCTAACATATTCACCGAAAAAGGGAAGGACCGATGCCCAACGGAACTGTATATCCAATATCCGCCAGGGCGGCTTAAGTCATGAAGAAGCGGCTCTGCGGCTTCAAAACCTGGTATCCGGTGCCTTTAAACTGGGTCTTTCCGGTGTGCGCCTCAAAGAAACCCTGGGCTGTCCCCCCCCCCTCTGCGTTTTCAATTGACTCTATCTGGGTTATGAGCTATTGATTAAATTTAAATTATGTCAAAGCGGAAACAACCAAAGGTAATTCTCCATCAAAATCTCTCATTCAAGGAGGCGTTAATGCTGAATCTCGTCAGTACGTTTGAGCACAGTGCCAAGGAATTTCCCGACAAAAAAGCCATTGTTTTTCAGGACAAAAGCTACACCTTTTCACAGACATTGGCCATGGTCAACAAAATCGCCAATGCATTAAAGAAAAGAGGCGTTCAAAAAGGAGATAAAGTCGCCTTGAGTTGCCTCAATTTACCTTATTTTCCAATGGTTTATTATGGTATTTTAAAAATAGGCGCTGTGGTGGTGCCCTTGAATGTTCTGTTGAAAGGAAGAGAAATTGCCTATCACCTCAAAGACAGCGATGCCAAGACCTACATCTGCTTTGAGGGGACACCGGAATTGCCCATGGCTGAATACGGGTTTGCCGGGTTCAATGAGGCTGATGACTGTGAGGAATTTATTGTTATCACGGCAGATCCGGCTGCCCCGTCTCCCATTGAAGGCACCATGACATTGGGTCAGCTCATCGCCGAGTCATCTGAAATCTGTGACATGGAAACCACCAGTCCGGACGACACCGCCGTTATCCTCTATACCTCTGGAACAACGGGTTTTCCCAAGGGGGCAGAACTTTCCCATTCCAATATGACCATGAATGCCATTGGCTCCCGCCACCTGTTTCAGCTGGTTCCCGACGATGTCCATGCCCTTGTGCTGCCCCTGTTCCATTCCTTTGGCCAGACCTGCCAGATGAATGCTGGATTTTCCACTGGCAACACCCTTGTCATGATTCCAAAGTTCATGCCCGATGCCGTGCTGGCCGCCATTGAAAATGAAGGTGCCAGCATTTTTGTGGGGGTGCCCACCATGTACTGGGCATTGCTCAATTTTGAAGACAAGGAAGGCAAATTTGACTTTGACAAAATAGTAGACACCCTGAGGCTGGGGGTTTGCGGGGCCTCGCCTCTGCCCCTTGAAATCATCAAAGGAATTGAAAAAAGATATAAACTGCCCATCCTCGAAGGCTATGGTCTGTCGGAAACCTGCCCGGTTGCCACCTTTATCCATCTGACCAAAGAGCGAAAACCTGGTTCCGTGGGCACCCCCATCTGGGGGGTGGAGGTGGATATTTTTGATAAGAATAACAACCCGCTGCCCCCCGAAGAGGTGGGCGAAGTGGTTATCCGGGGCCACAATGTAATGAAAGGGTATTACAACAAGCCCGATGCCACGGCCAAGGCTTTTGACGGCACCACCTGGTTTCATTCCGGTGACTTGGGCAAAAAAGATGAGGATGGATATTTTTATATCGTGGACCGGGTGAAAGATATGATCATCCGGGGCGGGTACAATGTTTATCCCCGGGAAATCGAAGAGGTACTCTTAACCCATCCTGACGTTTCTCTGGTCTCTGTCGTGGGGGTACCCCATGAAAGCCATGGTGAAGAAATCGTCGCCTATGTGGTTCCCGTGCAGGGCTCCAAGATCACTGAAAACGAAATCATTGAGTGGTCAAAGGAGCAGATGGCCGCCTATAAATATCCCCGCATGGTCCGCCTGAGGGAAACCCTACCCATGACTGCCACCGGCAAAATTCTGAAAAAAGATTTGCGGGTTGAGATGGCTTCTGAGGGATAATTGTCATAAAATTGTTATCAACAACCCCTTAAAATAGGGACAGATCAGGTTTTTAAATTGAAAAACACTTGGTCTGTCCCCATTTTTTTATTGTGTCGGCATCCCCGACATGACCGTTTTTATATGAAAAGAAAACCTTCAAGGTTGCCTCAGCAGAGCTCCCCCGAGGGGCAATTGAGCCGTCAACGGTTCCGGCCCGGGCCCATTGCCCCTCGGGGGGAGCGGCAAAATGCCATCTTCTATATTCGTTGTGTCCGACAGGACATTACCGTTTATATGAAATACACCGCTGAACCGATGAGTATTTCAAGCTTTGTTGTGGACAGAGCCGGATCAGAATGCGATCCGCCCGTGGCGGTTATAGTGAAATCGCAAACAGAGCAAGATTACCCAGGCAATGAATGGTTACAGATGCCGCAAGAGCTCCTTTTTTTTCATATGCCAGTGTAAAAACAACACTGCCGACAATCTGGGGCACGGGAACGGCAGCACCCGGAGAATGCATCAGAACAAATAGGCACGTTGTTATACCCAAGGCAATCCAGACACCGCATTGCCTGAAAAAGCCATAGAGAACACCCCGAAAAAAAAGCTCTTCAGCCAATGGCCCTATGAGACCGCCTGTGATAAAAAAAAGAACCCGTGCCCCCACCGTTTCCGGCAGGGGGACATGAAGCAGCACAAAAAAATTGACTCCCGCCAGCAGCAGCAAAGCCCCACCTGCCAATGCAACAGCACCAAAGATCAGCGACCACCTGAGCCCCAGAAAGAGTCCAGCTGTCAACTGTTCTCTGGCCAGGCCCACGGAAAAAAGGCCCTGTCCGAAAACATGGACAGCCAGAACAAGAGAGACAATTTCAAGAATTCGAAGACCTGTCAACATCACCAGACCCGGAATCTGGGGAAAAAAAGACAGAAGCGTCCCCCCCCCGGATTCCAGCACCACAATGGTCATGACAACCATAACCATTGTTTTTAATTCAATGCGCCCTGTTTCCATCCCAGTTGCTTCACCGCCCGATACCCATACCATTGAATATACCAGTGATCCGAAGTCGTTATTTTATGAATAACCTTGTGCAGATCTCGTTTGTCCCCTCTTTTTCCCAGGGCGTATAATGCCTGGCACACCACATTGGGCTGGGAGTCCTCCAGCAGGCATAAAAGACGTTTTTTTACCCCTTCCCCCCGGGAATACGAAAGTGCCCGGGCTGCCCAATATCGCTCGGCCACATGGCAAGTTTTCACCAAGGCCCCGCCGACCTGAACCTCAGAAATATCTATTTTTTTCCTGCAAACAACCTTTAACGCACCGATACGTTCTCGCACATGGGGCGAGGCAAGGTAATGAACGGGATTTTGCTCCACGTGCGGGGAAATGCGTGACTCGAAGGCCAGAAAACCCGACAGCGCAAGGGCAAAAAAAATAATGAAAGCAGGAACCCCTATCACGATCCAGTTTTCAGAGCAGCCCATTTTTCCCAAAAAACTCTGCAGCAACAAAGCAGAAAAAAGATACATAAAAACGGGCAACCCCGCCACCAGACCCCAATAAATCATCTGCCGAAATCGAATATAGCCATCGGTTTTAAAAGAGAATTGTTTTAACAGGGCCGATGATCTTTTTAAAAAAACCCCAGTTCCGCATTGCAGTATTTTTTTCCCCCCATGGCTTAACCACAGGTGCTGTCCGACTTTTATCACAGCCAGGTCCGCCTGGATACCCGGAGTCACAGGGAAAAAATCAGCATTCACCAAGATTTTCTCAATGCTTCTGCCCAGGGCATGGTCCCCTCCAGTATCAATAAAACAAGTATTCACGTTCCGCCGGTGAAGGGGTTTAAATACCCGGGCTGCATGGAGGGTGTATCTGTAATAAAAATCATTGATCATTATGCCCGCAGAATTGGACAACAAAAAGCTATCCCTGAAATTGCTGAAGGCGATATTTTTTCCAAAAGATCCCATGAGACCCACTGAAAGAAATACCAGAAGAATGTGAATCAAAAGGCCTTTTGGGTAACGATATTGAGGACTGGGCGGGCGACGTACCACAGTGAGAAAAAAGACGACACAAAAAATCAGAAGTAACGTTCCACTGATGATAAGCTGGGGGCCATTATAATTAAGCATGACAACACATTCCGCCCAGCAGAGAAAAGCAATACACAAAATGGTTTTATTGCGACCAAAGAGATGGTGCCATAGCCACCCAAAGAAAAACGCGATGGCACTCAGGCCGGCCCCCAGGGTAAATGTAAAGAAAAGACCGCCATTGAAGGCTGTGGATAACGTTCCAAGGCGAGTTACAGCATTGCCTGCAGGAATGGTAAAATATACTGGCACTGTTCCATGGATCGCTTTCAGAGCGGCCAGGAGCTCATGATTGGATACGTACACCAGGAGCATGAACCCCACCTGCGCCGTAAAAAGGCCTGATAACAAAACCAACGGTGTTGACAGGCCTTTTTTCATGGAAATCAATGGCAGCACCTTTTGCAGAAATTTAATTCCTTTGTTTCAATGCAATGCAGGTAATTGCAGCAAAAAACAGAAAAACAACAAGCATGATCTGTGGGACTGCAGACCCAGGCACGTCCGCCTGTACTGAATTGATAAAACAAGAAGAATTATTATCATTTTTTTCTTCGGGATAAAGGGTTTCGCTCAGTTCATCTGCAAGCATTTCATGTGTCCGTGTCGTGGGGTGAATGCTGTCCCAGAACATGTAATCATCGGCATCTCCATTCACATTACCGGTCCTGTTTCCTTCGGAATCCAACTCCATATAGGTCCCAGTCACATTAGTAAACGCATTGGTATCGATAAGTTCTGTAAAAAAGGCAAAGGAATCAAACAAATCGATTGAGATGCCTGACAAGTTCGCCTCAAGGGAGTCAACCGTGGCTGCAAGAGCCGTATTATAGGTCTGAATCAAAGCGGTTACTGCCGCAATTTCCGCTTCACTTTTTAAGCTGTAAGCCGGCAATTTTCCCAAATCCGGCAAATTGAGGATCAAAAAATTTACTGCACCCTCGGAGTAAAGAGAAATAACAACATCTGAAATATTGTTTACTATATTAGCTATTAACACTTCAGGATCTGCAGTGTAGGATTCTCCCTTGCCGAATTCCAAAAAATCATTTCCACCAATCCATACGGTGAATAACGTCTCTTCTCCGTCAAACTGAGGATCGGTGGAAACAAAAAGATCCACCTGCCCCACAAGACCCAGCTGGGGAAAGGTTCCACTGTCGGACAGGGCCTGAATATCAGCATTTTCATGGCCCAGTGACATGGCACCACCAATGGCATTATTGTCAAGATTTGCCCCCCAGTTCGCTGCAAGGTACTCCACCCACACGTCACCATTGGACCACACTTCCGGTGCACCATTTGGATTGGTATCTGGATCATACACACCCACGTAAGACGACAATCCATTATGATCGGTCAGGCTGTCACCAAAGGCAACTATATTTTCGTAAGTTCGCGCGTGGGCAGAAGTGGAAAACGCCATCGCAAAGGCAACAAGTACACAAACAGTCAAGAAAACTCTTTTCATCTGCTGATTCCATTTAACCATTGTCACACTCCTTTAAATGTAATGTTTTTCTTTCAATATTTTGACGGATCAAAAGAACTATGTAATATATGCATTGAATTTTCAAGAACAGAACTATCATGATGTTTGAAATACTTCAATAAACAACATCAAGCATAAAACAAATAGGGGACACACCACATTTTTATCAAACCGTTATTTATTTCCAGTAAAAACATTGCCAATTTCACACCTTTTAAGGTAGACAAACGTGGTCTGTCCCCCCTATTAATTTATTCCCAATTTGACTATTCCAAATTTCGGGCTTTTTAAGATGAAAAAAACGTGGTCTGTCCCCATTTTTCAGAGGAGCTAAAATGCTGAATACAAGTTTACCTGTAATGGATGATAAGGAGGACAATACACTCCCCAAAAAACTTCCCCCCCTCATGGACACCCATGTGCATATTTTTCCGAGACAGATTTTCTCGGCGGTGTGGAAATGGTTTGGTACCCATGCATGGCGAATCCGGTATCAGATGACCAGTTCTGAACTGCTTAAATTTCTACTCTCCCGGGGTGTTGGTCACATTATAGCCATGCAATACGCTCACAAACCCGGCATGGCAAGATTTCTGAACCAGTACATGGCTGCAAAATGTCGCGAATTTCCCGGAAAAATCACGGGTCTTGCCACGGTGTTTCCCGGTGAGGTAAATGCCGAAATCATCCTGCAGGAGGCCTTTGACCTTGGTCTTAAAGGGGTAAAACTCCACGCCCATGTGCAATGTTTTGACATGAACAGCCCTGACATGAATCGGGTGTATGAGTGCTGTCTGAAGCATCAGAAACCCATGGTTATGCACGTCAGCAGAGAACCCAAAAGTCCGGCATACAAGTGCGATCCCTATGAACTGTGCAATGTTGACAAGCTTGAAACCGTGTTAAAAAATTTCCCGGGTCTCAAGATCTGTGTCCCCCACCTGGGATTTGATGAGATATTTGCTTACAAAACACTGATAGAAAAATATGACACACTCTGGCTGGATACTGCCATGGCCATCACCAATTACTTTCCCATTAAAGAGACCGTACCTCTCAATCAATACAGATCAGACAGAATCATGTACGGGTCTGATTTTCCCAACATACCCTATGCCTGGGATAGAGAGGTTAAAGTGATTCAGGCAACCGATCTTTCACAGAACTCTCTGGAAAAAATCTGCTGGGGAAATGGAGCTGAATTCTTTCAGGTCCAACCCCATTTTTAGTAAATATTGGGGTTGGTATTGTACATGTTTGGACAGTGCCCCTTATTCGCATGTTCGGGACTGCGTGACATACAAATGCTATAACGGGGAGGGTTCAGGCTTGTGTTATGGCCAAGCCTTTCGGGGTCGCCCCGGCCTTGGTCGATAACGCCAATAACACAAGCCTGAAACCGTTCTCGCAAAATCGGCAAAAAAAACTTGAACATCGAGTAAAACAGGTGAAAATGGGGTGTTGACCGAATAATTACCATTTTTATTTAGTTTGACACCGCCTGCCCAAACTGATATTTTAGCAAACTAATCAGGTACCCGTCATAAATTCACGGGTAAAAGGGAATCCGGTTAAAATCCGGAACGGGCCCGCCGCTGTAAAAGGGGGACGAAAGTCAGAGAAAGTCACTGTGGAACACCATGGGAAGGCCTGACAAGTAGGATGATCCTTAAGTCAGAAGACCTGCCTGATTGCATAAGATGGGATGTCACGGTAACGCTTTCCATCAAAGATCATAAGGACAAAAAGGGAAGCCCTTGATCGATAACGAATCGGTTTGGGGCTTTTGTTGTTTCATGCCCCAAATCACAGACCATTTATCTGTATACGCCATGACGGGTGCTTCATACCGACTTCCAGAAAGAAGTCCGAACACACCATCACCGGTCATATACATATCAAAAAATGGGTTTTGATCACAAGATTGCCCACCCGTCACAATTGGCGGTCAAACGGATTCAGGCTTGAGATCAATCCCAAACAATGTTTTAAAGGGGCAAAAACAAAGATGAAACGCAAAATCATTTACTTGGCAGGTTCTCTGCTGTTTCTGGCAATGAGTCACACGGCATTAGCCGATGAAACCACCACGGACATGGGCGAAATGGTGATCACCGCCACCCGCACAGAAATTTCGCTGGATAAAATCGGCGGCAACAGCGTCACAGTTATCACATCCGAAGAGATTGAGGCAAAACAGCAAAACAGTGTGGGAGACCTTCTCCGAGGCATTCCCGGCATTGATGTCATTTCCAACGGCGGACCCGGCACCGCAACCACGGTGTTCACAAGGGGTGCCGATTCCAAGAACACCCTGATCCTGATTGATGGCATCATGTTAAATGATGTGTCCGGGTCCAACAGAGGGGCCGATCTTGGCAACATCAATGTGGATAACATCCAACAGATTGAAGTGATCCGAGGTGCCATGAGCGTCATGTACGGCAGCAATGCCACCGCCGGTGTCATCAACATCATCACCAAAAAGGGAAAGAAAACCCCCACGGGTTCGGTGAAAATTGAGGGCGGTTCCCACGGCACATGGAAGACAGGTGTCAATGCCGCCGGTGCCACCGACAAAATAAATTTCGCCCTGTCTGCATCTAAAACCCGGATAGACGGTTACTCCATTGCCAATGATGACAACAGCGCTATAGCTCGGGGAGAAAGCACCGACGAAGACGACGCATATGAAAACACCACGTTGTCAGCTAATGTGGGAGTCGATATCACCGACACCTTCAGCATCAGCGCACTGGCACGATACATTGATTCTGACGGGGACACCGATGCCTACAACTGGGCGGGCTATGCCGAGGATGGAGACGCCAACACAGAATCCACCCAGACCTTTGGCAAAATTAATATCAACAATAAATTTTTTAACAACCTGCTTGATTCCACACTGTTCTGGCAGATGAGCCGTCAGGACAGAGACTACTATGAAAATGGGCAGAAAACGTCCACCTATGATGGTGACACCGACACCTTTTCATGGCAGGGAGATCTTAATTTTAATGCCCATGTACTGTCCGTTGGGGCATCCTATCTTGATGAAAGCATGAAATCAGAATCCTTCGGTACCTATGGCTCAAAATTCAAAGAAAAAAGTGCCGACACCAAAAGTTACTGGCTTCAGGATCAATTCATGAACGTTGAAAACCTTGTCATTATCGCCGGTGTAAGACTGGATGACCATGAAACCTTTGGCAACAAAGCCACTTGGCGGGTGGCACCTTCCTACACCATGGCTGGCACAGGAACAACGTTAAAGGCAAGCTACGGCACAGGTTTCAGAGCCCCCTCCCTTTATGAACTTTATGATCCAAGTTATGGCAATGACAAACTTGATGCCGAAAAGAGCCAGGGCTGGGACGTGGGGATTGAACAACAATTTCTCAACGGCACAGCCAAAATGGGTATCACCTGGTTCTCCATGGACTATGACAACCGCATTGATTTTGACATGGCCACCTGGACCTATGATCAGGTAGAAGGCACAACAAAAACCAAAGGTATAGAATTGTTTGCCGGCTGGGACCCCCTGGACACTCTGGGATTCATGCTCAACTACACCTACACGGACACCGAAGATCCCGATGGAGAAACCCTTGTTCGCCGTCCGGAAAACAAAATTTCCCTGAACACCCGTTATATGTTCCTGGACAAAGGAATGCTGAACCTGGATATCAGATGGGTGGATGAACGAAAAGCCTCTCCCTATGCCAATGACAAAGACGGCAATGCCGTGGGCACGCTGGATGCCTATACCCTGGTGAATCTGGCAGCCTCCTGGGAGATGACCCCCCATGTCCAGCTGTTTGGCCGGGTGGACAATCTCTTTGATGAATTTTATGAAGAGGCCTTCAGTTATGCCACCGGCGGTGTATCTGCCTATGCCGGGTTAAAGCTGACCTACTAGCCCAACGGACCTGCGCCCACCCCAAAGTGGCCATGTTGTGACCAAGTCCTTTGTGTTATTGAAGATTAATACCAACGTCTGCCATAACTGGGGTGGGATCAGGTGACACAAGACTGATCCCCCAGTCATAACACCGCTGAGTGATCGAGATGAACGAAGATAGAATCAAGTCCGAGAATTAAGTGCAATAGGAACTTATAAATGAAAAAGAATTTTTCCATGACAGTATTCCAGGCCACTGCCATGGTACTGACAATGATGGTTACATGGGCATCGGCAGGTGTAGATATCACCGACACCCGGGGCAGACAGATTTATTTTGATTCCCCGCCGGTGCGGGCCGTATCAATTGTCCCCTCCACCACCGAGGTGATCTGTAACCTGGGAGCCGCCAATGCCCTTGCCGGGGTAACCTACCACAGCACCCTGCCCCGTCAGAAAAACGACAAACCCATTGTGGGGGGATTTTCATCACCGGATATTCATAAAATCGCAGCGCTGAATCCCGATGTGGTGTTTGTGTCAAGTTTCCAGCAAAAAACCATTGATCAACTGGAGACCCTGAACATTAAAACCGTGTGTCTCGACACCACCTCCTATGACCAGGGCATGAAAAACATTGAAATCCTGGCCGATATTTTTGATAAAGTCCAACAGGGCAATGCCATTCTTGCGGACATTGAAGACGACCTTGCCGTCATTGCGGCAAAACTTGCTAAATTAAAGGACCTTAAACGAAAACGGGTCTTCCGCCTCATGGGGCGGGACACGGTGATGACCCCCACAGCCAACGCCTTCTTAAACCAACTGGTGATCCGGGCAGGCGGTATTCCCATGGCACCCCAGGGCGATGGTCTGGTAACAGAAATAAGCCTTGACCAGTGGCAGGCGTTTAACCCCCAGCTGATCTTTGGATGTGGCGACGATAAAAAAGCTGCACAACGATACTTTGACCAGGACGGCTGGAAGGATGTGGATGCCGTCAAGCAGAAGAACATTATTTATTTTCCCTGTGAATATACATGCAGGATATCCTCCTACGCTGGGTATTTTGTCAAGTGGCTGGCCGCCACCATTTATAAAGACGAGTTCTTCCAGCCAAACAATCAGGTCTTCCCCGATGAGATTCTTAAAACAGAACCCATTCCCATTGCCCTGAACCTTGTAAAGGACAGTCAACGGGTCACCACCCGCCTGGCCGATTTCAAACAAAAAACCCTGGTCATAGATTTCAAAACGCCCCAGTCGGTGCTGTCCACCCTGGAAGGATTTAAAACCGGCATTACCACCGTGGCCAATCACTACCTGTCGCCCCCGGCCTGGAACATGGCCCACACATTAAAAACAAATGAGATGGCGGCCCGCATTCTCTCCACCGTTAAAAGAAACCCTGCCACCTCGGCCCTTCTCATGACAGGTGCCGACATGGACCATCTAACGGTGACCCAAAAAAACTATAAAGAAATGAAGGTGACAGCCGTTGTAACCGCCGGGGTCTGTTCCAATGCCCAGCGGGCCTCGCGGTCCACGGGGTTTTATTATGATCCCGGTACCATCAACATTATTATCATGAGCAACCGAAAGCTCTCCCACCGGGCCATGAGCAGGGCCATGATCTGTGTCACCGAAGGCAAAACTGCGGCCATGGCGGATCTGGATATCAGAGCCACAGACGATCCCCTGCATCTCCAGGCAACGGGTACGGGCACTGACAACATCATTGTGGTCCAGGGAGAAGGTGCTCCCATTGAGGGATCTGGTGGACACACCAAACTGGGAGAACTCATCGCCAAAGCCGTGTATGACGGGGTTAAACAGGCGGTATTTCTTCAAAATGGCATTGTCGCCCAGCGCAATGTATTCCAGCGACTCCAGGAACGGGGGATATCCCTTCATGGCTTGGCAAAAAGTTCCCAGTGTCAATGCAGCAGAACCAAGGACAGCACCATGGCATTGGAACTGGAACGACTGCTGCTGATGCCCCGGTATGCCGGTGTGGTGGAACAGGCCTTTGCCCTTTGTGATGCCATGGAGCGGGGACAGTTAAAAGATTTGTCTGCCTTTTCCTCCCAGGTATTAAGCGTGGCCAGGGACATTGCAACGGCCCCCGTTGATGTGCTGACAGATTTTTCATCCACCCGATCTTTGCCAGAGCCCCTGGGCCTTGCCTTTAATGCGCTGATGACAGGCATTGCCACCCTGCATGACCTTTCCCCGGGACCTGATGAAACTGAATATACCGCCAGCAACCCGGCTGTCACGTCAACGGAGGTCACCCATGGGAAAGCCGCTGTCACCCCAGCAAAAGAAGCGCCGGGGGTAGTGCCACCGTCCCCGATAAAAAATGAGGAAAAGGCAAAATTCACAACGACACAGCCCCGACTTCTCCCCTTGCCCCGGCGTATCATCTCACTTGGCCCGGTACTGACAAAAACCATCTATCTGTTGGGAGCCGGAGACCGACTGCTGGCCGACACCACGTATTGTGATGATCCCCCCGGTGCCGAACCCAAGGAGAAGATCGGCTCCCTCATCCAGGTCAATGTGGAAAAAATTATCAGCCTGAAGCCTGACCTGGTACTGGCAAGCCAGTTTACCAAAGAAAAGCAGATCCGCATATTAAAACAGTTTAATATCAAGGTGGAACCCTTTAAAAATCCCAAAACCTTTGAAGAGATCTGCGCCAACACCCGACGATTGGGTCACCTCCTCGGTGCATCTGATAAAGCAGAAAAAATTATCTCAAAGGCCCAGTCAGAACTGGCAGATATCCAGGCGCTCATCGCAGACCTGCCCCCCAGAAAAGTGTTCATCCAGATTGGTATTAAACCGCTGCACACGGCCAATGAAGACACCTTTGTCAATGAGTTCATCCGACTTTCCGGGGGCATCAACATTGCGGCCCATGAAAACTCCGGGGTGTACAGCCGGGAAAAGGTGGTAAAGAAAAATCCAGATGTCATTCTCATCTCCACCATGGGGTCCAGCAAATCCGCCGGTATCACGGAAAAACAGCAATGGATGGCCTTTGGCACCATGGGGGCCGTTAAAAATAATGCCATCCATCTGCTGGACTCCGAAATCATCTGCAGCCCCACCCCCCTGATCTTTACCAGGGGCGTAAGAGAAATCACCCGGCTGCTTTACCCATCACTGGATCTTAAGGGATAATATGGGACGCTCCCGATTCATCACCTGGGCCTGGGTACTTGTGTTTCTGGTGATACTACTGTTCTTAGTGTGTGCCCTGGCCCTTTGCACGGGCAGTGCCGGTATTGGCATCAAGGACGTCCCCGGCATTATTTTCCATGGCCGGGGAACCACCGATTACAATATTTTATTTAAAATCCGCATGCCCCGCATCCTTTTAGGCATTGCCACAGGCGGGGCCTTGAGTCTTGCCGGAGCCATCTTGCAGGGGCTTTTCAGAAATCCCCTGGTGGAACCCTACACCCTTGGCATCTCCGGCGGTGCCTCCCTTGGGGTGTGTCTGAACATCCTCTTTAAATGGCATGTGATCATCGGCATCATTGCCTATCCCCTGTCGGGATTTTTCGGGGCACTGACCGTGATCACACTGGTGTATCTCATCAGCATCAAGACCGGCATGGTCAAGACCGATACCATGCTGCTCACCGGGGTGATGATCAGTTTTGTGTGCTCCTCCCTTGTGATGCTGCTCATGGCCGTGTCCAAAAGTGATGAGTTGCAGACCATTGTGTTCTGGATCATGGGGTCCCTGGATGAAACTAACCTGACCTTGATTAAAATCTGCTGCTTTGGCTCCCTTACAGGCCTTGTGATCTCGCTTTTTTTCTGTCTGGACTTAAATGCCCTGTCCCTGGGTGAAGAGGAGGCCATGAACCTTGGCATTAACATTGAACGGTCCAAAAAGGTGCTGTTTGTCACCGCCTCCATCCTCACCGGGCTCAGCGTGTCCGTGGGGGGGATTATCATGTTTGCAGGACTCATTGTTCCCCATTTCATGCGTATGACCGTGGGGTCGGACCATCGCATTCTGCTGTTGGGGTCATTTCTGGCAGGGGCCTCTTTTCTCACGTTGTGCGATGTCATTGCCCGCACCATCATCTCTCCCCTGGAATTGCCCGTGGGGGTAATCACCGGCATCATTGGCGGGGTGGTGTTTATTTATGTGTTGACCCGAAAGCGAGCCACATCATGAATGACCAGACAGCCATTTTAACGGCGGACCATCTTTACTGCGGATATGGAAAAGCCCCGGTGCTCAAGAATATCTGTTTTGAGGCACAAAAGGGTGAGATCATCAGCATCATCGGCCCCAACGGATCGGGGAAAACCACCCTTTTAAAGACGCTTTGCGGGGTACTGAAACCCCGGCAGGGTAAAATTTTCATCAAGGGGGAAGAGATACGCCATCTTTCCCGTGCCTGCATTGCCAGAACCGTGGCCCGGGTCTCCCAGACCATTGACATGCCCCCCATGACGGTGTCGGCCTATGTACTCATGGGACGCTTGCCCTATTTTAAACGCTACCAGTTTTTTGAACGCAAAGCAGACATTGACAAGGTAAAGGAAACCCTTGAACTGCTTGGCATCGCCCATCTTGAAGAAAAATCCATGGATGCCATCAGCGGAGGACAGCAGCAGCTGGCGGCCATTGCCAGAGCCTTGGTGCAGGAGCCGGACCTGCTTTTGCTTGATGAACCCACCTCCCATCTGGACATCACCCACCAGGCGGTGATTTTAAATCAGATTCGGCGGCTGAACCAGCAGTTTAACCTGTCGGTGATCATGGTGCTCCATGATTTGAATCTGGCAAGTGAGTATGCCCATCGGTTGATCCTGTTGAATGGCAAGGCCGGGGAGGTGTTCTGTACTGGCTCCCCTGAAAGGGTTATTACCAAGGAATACATTGAAACGGTTTATAAGACACCGGTGATTGTGGATCGGCATCCCCGGTCTGGTAAGCCTTTTATTCTGCTGGATGGGTGAAAGGCCAGGTTTCTTGAGAACTTAGAAGGATCCCCGACTTTTCAGGTCAAGAAGTGCTGTTATTCTTAAGTTTATCGAGCATATCATTGAAGCTTTCTTCCATGAAAGTATAATACCGGATACCGAATTCCAGGGTGGTTCGCTTCCATGGCTCAACATTGCATTGACTGACACGATCTTTGATCTCATTGATGGCCTGCAACTGCTCTTTAATCTCTTTGTTGTAAACCGTCAGTTGCTCCTGGATCTGCTCCTTTTCAAGGTAATCATAAAAAAAGACCTTGAGCAATGCCTCATCCTTGATTCGACCGATCCGGGGGGGTAATTCCAGCCACTGCCGGAACAGCACCCTCCCCGAATCTGTAATGGTGTAAATCTTATTTAGTTTACCATTCTTGATTCGCTGACTGACATTGACCCGGCCATCCTTTTCTAATTTTTTAAACTTGGGGTAGATGCTGCTGAACCCGGTGTTAAAAAAATAGTGGGTGCTGTTTTCCATATACTTTTTGATTTCATACCCGGTCTTCTCGCCATCCATTAGAAACCCGAGCAGCATCATCTCAACCATACCATCCTCGAATCAGAATACGTCTGCCTGTTATTGGTGAGGGGGCACAATTTAGGCCACTTTGGGGTGAGCTCAGGCTTGCGTTCTTTACGCTTTTGTTGAAATTTATCTTTAAACACAGACCTTTGACAAAAGCAAATAGCCTGCTAAAGAATGCAACCTCTAATACCACATAGCCTGTGGCGGATGGTCCATTATGTAATTAAGCCCCCTATTCCTTATTTTTTTTACTGCATTTTAAGCGGAATCAAAGAGGTCCCCCTTTTTTCTGCGGTGATGGTCATGAGTTCCTGGCCGCTGGCTGGAGGAGCCACCTGAAGATCTTTGGCTTTTTCCTCCAGACGAATGACATCTGCGGGACAGGTGGTGACGCAAAGGCCACATCCGATGCACCGGGCCTGGTCTATCACGGCAACATCATTTACCCCTATCTCAATGGCACCCATCTGGCAGCGATCCAGGCAGGTCTCACAGGCCGTACACGCCTCTTCATCAACAACGGCCCAGTACCTGTTGTATACCAGTTCTCCCGGGTTGGGAAGCAAGTTCAAGGCCCGCAGCACACCGCAGCAGTCTCCGCAGCAATTACACATCCCCCCCGGATTGACCATGTTGGCTGGCTGGTTCACAAGCCCAGCCTCCTCGCATTGATCCAAAATCTCACAGGCCTCTTCGTGGTCTATGAAACGCCCCATTTTGTTTTCAACATAGTAATCTGCATGGGAACCGAACATAAGGCAAACTTCCAGGGGTTTGCCGCACCCCTTGTCCAAAAGACCCTGCTGGGTACGGCAGATACAATTGGCCACGGCAATTTTTTTCTTTCTTTTAACAATGGCTTTTGCATCTTCGTAGGCCGCCACCTTATGGACCACATCAATGGACTTGCCCACCGGAATGGTTCTCAGGGGAACCACATTGTTGCCCATTTTCTTGAGGAAAATCTCTTCCATATAGGAATTGGTCAGCTCCGCCAGCTCTTTGTCCATCCGTCCCAGCTGAAACTCATAGGAACCGATGACAAAAGGAATGGCCGAGTATCTTTTCTTCCCCTCTTTTACATGGCGGAAGAGAAGCCCCCTTTGTGCCATATCTTCGAGTTTCTCCGCAGTCTCTATGGGCGATTGACCTGTTCGTTGAGCTAAGGACTCCGGGGATTCAAGCAGCATGGAAAGCTCCAGATACATCTCAGCATCCGTCTCAGTGTAAATTTTTTCCAGGATTTTAATCTCCACCCCCGAGTCGCTTGCCGGAAATCCAGTTGAGTATTGGTCCATCTGTTCCCGAAGACGCTGATAAATTTCAGCTGCCATAATACGCTCCTTTAATTCATATAGTTATATATCAATTTGATATATAACCACATATAAAAAGAGATCCTTTGTGTCAATCTGTTTTTTCCATTTAGCGCTCGTGTCGTCCTGGTAACACAGCAAATAATTGGGTATGATCAAGGCGCAAAATCAGATTATAGACCACTCATGGCGCGCAATTCATAACGCATCACCGTTTCCACAGGCCGTGGCTCCTGTGTTTCCCCTTTGAGATAAACCATGATATCGGCGCTGACAATGCCTTTTTTACACTGCTTGGCCTTTTTTTTCAGACTGGCGATAATATTACCGGCCTTTTCGATGGAACAGTGACGGCAGCTATGTCGAGGAAGTTCCAGAATGGCAACGGAAACGGTAATCAAATCAATTTTTTTAAGAATCCCCTCCCTGTCCTTTGCCACCATGAATCCTTTTTCCATGGTCTCCTTGTCATAAAAACTTTCCGCATTTTTTTTAAAACGACGGGCAAGCAGGGCCATCTCAGCCTCCACCTGGCAGCGATCCATATTTTGCAGCCCCATGAAAAAATCATCGCCCCCCACATGTCCCACGAAACGCTTGTCTGAAAACTGGGATTTTCTCAGCAGATCCGCAAACATCAGTATCAACCGGTCACCGCTTCTGAATCCGTACCTGTCATTGTAGGGCTTGAAATTATCAAAATCAAAATAGACCAGATGATAGGTGGAGGAAAAATCAGCAAGGCTTTTACTGAAAAATTCGTGGATCATGGTATTCCCGGGCAGTTTGGTCAACGGATTCTGGTTTCTGGCAAGGGTAAGGTTTTTTTCGTTGATGATTTTCAACATGGCCTGGGTGCTCAAGACCCCGATATATTTCATATCATCCACAATGATCAACCCCTCGTGGTTACTGCATTGGGTATATATCTCAATGAGTTTTTCCACAGAAGAATGGATGTCGGCAATGGGCATTTTTTTGGTAAACTTTGAAATATTCTTGCCGAACGATGGATTTTCCAGCAGCTGCCGTCCGAATTTGGAGAAAATATACTCATTGAAAGCGTTCTCGCAAACAACCCCCACGGGCTCCTCGTGTCGGTTCACCACCGGGAAAAAGCCCCCATGCTCCACCTTTCTAAACAAATCAAGGACTCCAATGATATCGCTGTCGGCAAAAACAGGTTTTATGTACCTGATCTCACCGGCAATAAGGGATCTGTCCTTGAAAGCACCGTTACGCTTTTCCTCCCGGGTTATGGTTT
Source organism: Desulfocicer niacini (assembly GCF_054657595.1). Lineage (NCBI taxonomy): Bacteria > Pseudomonadati > Thermodesulfobacteriota > Desulfobacteria > Desulfobacterales > Desulfobacteraceae > Desulfocicer > Desulfocicer niacini. The sequence goes on along the minus strand of NZ_BAAHYK010000014.1, from coordinate 4,389 downwards.
CAATCTTATCATAACGGATCTTTAACTCGTCAAGGCCCAGCTGGGGATGCTCAACAAAATATCCCTGGATCATGTCACAGCCGATCTCCTTGCACTGGTTATACTCGTCAACAGTTTCCACACCTTCTGCCAGCACAAGACTTCCCATGAAATGGGCAAAATTGACAATGGTGGAAACCACCAGGCGTTTTTTGGGATCATTACCCATGTTCTGTATAAAAAAACGGTCAATCTTTATATAATCTGGTTCTGCATAGTAGAGCAGTTGAAGTCCTGAAAATCCGATGCCGCAATCATCCACCGCGATCTTATAGCCCTGCCTTCGATAGGCGCTGAAGGTTCTGGGTACATCCATACCATCGTGAAAGGGGTGCTTTTCTGATATTTCAAAACAGATTTCGTCATGGGAATAACCGTGTTCCTTGAGCATCCCCATGGTATTGCCCGGGGCATAATCCCTGGAATCAAACAGTCGGTTATCCAGGTTGTAGAACAATTTTACATGGCGATTCCCTTTAAAGCGGGCAAATTTCACAATGGCTTTTTTCCTGAGGAAGAGATCCACCTGGTGAAGCACCCCTTTCCGGTAGGCCGTGTCAAACACATCACCTATGGAAGAAAATCCACCAGCTTCCCAGCATCTGAGCAGGGCTTCAAACCCAAAAGCATTACCCGTGTGGATATTGACTATCGGCTGGAATGCATAGTCCAGTCTTGAAAGTCTATTTAACCATTCTTCATTGATGAACTTACCCATATTATTAACATTTCCTCAAATTTTACCTGAAAGACACCTTGCTTATCCGCCCATGGGAGGCTTGCGTTTTTCAGGTTACAGATATTCATAAACCAGGCTTGATCCGATGCTCTATCGCCCATCACAAATACCGGGCCGGAGAACACCGATTCTGCGGCAAAATACCGCTGACAGGAATTTGATCTGACAATTGAAACAAAAGTCTATCTTGAAATCAAGTACAAATAACTTTTACCTGTCATACATGAGAATATGATCAGTTTTTTATTAGGCAATGATGAGACGTTGGCTCCGGAGAAGAAAGAGCAGCTAAAAAATCCATGCCGCCCATGGCCGGATATTAATCAATAAATAATAAACCGCCAATAAAACACGAACATTTCCCTGCTATTGTTGCCGCGACAGTCCAACAGATTATCCCCAGGCAGGCGTTTTACCTCAAGTTGGGGATTGGTCATAACATGGTTCACCAGACAGCTTGGTGGGCCGGCGGGGTCAGGCTTGTGTTATGCCTAAACCCCGATCATCAAACCTGATCTTTTTTATTCAAATTCAATAAGAAACAAAGGAGATGAAACATGAGCCAGGAAATAATTGCAACCTATCGTCCCACGGAAAAAGAGTCCTACATGAACCAGAGACAGTTACTTTACTTCAAGCAGAAACTGCTGGAACAGAAAACTGAATTTCAGGAAAAGGCATTGAAAATAAAAGCCAGGATAAAATGCTTTAAAACCAACCCTGCCGACCTGATCGATAAAAGTGATTTCTACATGGATATGGAGCGGAATCTCAGTAATTATGAACGCTATAACCAGAAACTCAAGCTGATCAATGGCGCATTGCAACGCATGAAAACAGGTCAGTTCGGCTATTGTGAACTCACCGGAAGCCCCATTGGTCTTGAACGACTGGAAATACTTCCCTATGCAAGCATGTCCGTGGAAGCCCTTGAACTCTTTGAAATGCCAGGGGGATTTTCTCAGGCCTTTTGCTATCAACCCTGCGCCTGATTCAGGGCAAATTCTCACCTCCAAGTGGCCCTTGTTGTGACAAGACCCAAACAATCAAAGCCTGAAAAAAAGGAATCATCGTCCATGACAGCCCGTCCCACATTCCTGGAAAAGCAGGAGCCATCCTGCACACCTTCCATGGATTTAACGCATTTAATAAAAATACTGGAAATCAAGAATCCATCCAACACCGATTATCCGGCCTCCCTGCCGTTTTCACCACGGGACGTCACAGCCGGTGTGGAAAATGAGTTTCAGACCATGGTTCAGGGCAAAAAACAGGACGTTGATCTTGCCATTGCCATTGAAGCGTCAAGCTTTTACAGGAACATGCTCCGCCGCACAGCTTCCGGCGACAGTCCCCGTAAAATGCTTGACGTCCTTGAAGAGCTGCTGACCCTTGGCAAAGACAACTGGGCCGGCAGCTGGGTAAGACTTCCCGTCAAGAGTCTCAACACCTATGCCCATCACATTTTCCAATCAGATTTAAAATCGGACAAGACCGATCCCGGATCGGTTCGCAGGAGTGATGCCGACAGCTTCACAATCCAATGGGATGGAGAAAAATTCATCCGTGTCCCCGTCAGTTATCTGTTAAAACTTGCCCTGGCAGATGCCATGGGAGAAGACCAGGGCCGTCATCCCTTTATACGCATCACCGGCGAAAAAATGATGGGCCATTTCCTCAATGACAACACCTCTCCTGAAACTTTTTCCTTTTATCCCATACAGGGTATTTCTTCCCGGGGAGCAGGAAGCCTGACGGCCCGGGAAACCCTGATACGTTTCGTTTTCACCCAGCTGCTGGTGCAGTACGCCCAGATAAAATTTTATCTCAGCGCCCATGGACAGACGGTGAAGGTGTTTTTCTCGGCATCCCCTCCCCTGTGGCAAAAAGCCCTTAACGACGTTATCCCCGACACCTTTTACCGCCACCTTTTCATGAGTCCCTGTCTTTCAGGCTGGAATAGGGGCCAAGAAAAACACGAATACATGAAGGTGTGTCACAAGGTCCTGAGCCGCAGCCGCATAAACAGCCTGCCCAAATTAAAGGAAGCCGGTATAATAAACACCAATCTTGTTATTCTTCCCAACAGCTCCAACATCAGCCTTGCCAATAACGGAACCCATATCAGCATGGGAAGCAAAAAGCTTGGCCGTCTTCTTCAAAATCCAGATTCCGGTTTTACCTCCCTCCATGAGAAACAGCTGGGGGATCTGGTCATTAAAATTGTTGAGCACTTCCTCCCCCTTTTTCCAGGAACTTACAGTTCAGCTCCCTGCCGGCTGAACTTTGAAGAGTTTCATCCGGAACAGGTTATGGGGTTTCTTCCCCACGAGATGGATTATACCCATCTTCGAATGATATGGCGACGCTGGAAAAAAAAAGCCAGCATCAGCATTCTGGGCAAGCCGGTAACCCCCTTTGGACCGGTGTGGCTGGATCGGCTCATCGGCAGAATCTTCTGCCTGAAGGGAGATTTTATTCCCGATTACCGGCTCATAGACTATTTTGTTTCCCTTATGAGCACCCATGAAATCCCCTGCCTTGACGGCACCATGGGAAACGGTGACAGGCTTAAAAAAGATCTATCCCAGATGGGAATCTTTGATACCCGCATGCCCCTTTACCAGCTGGTGCGTATCCGCTCATTTTCTGACATGGGTTTCAGCGGGTTTGAGCATAGATACCACAGCATTTTTGAGAACATCATCACAGACATGGCCGGGGCACTGGATCTCCAGAACCTCATCACCACCCTTGCCTGGCACTATATTGTTTCAGGGGAAATAACCCATGCCGATATCCCCGACACTCCCCATGTGGAAAGCGAACGCCGCCAGATTTTTTTCGGCAGTGCCGTTAATCTTCCCACCTTTTATGTCAAGGTCAATACCGGCAACCGGTTTTTAAAAAAAATCATATCAAAGGTACCCAAGACCCGTTCCAGCAGGCGATACCCCGGTTATATAAGGGTTCTGCGCACGGAGTACCTTAAAACTTTGATAGAAATAATCCAATCCGACGGCCGTGAAATTGTGATCCAGCAGCGAATGAAATGCGTAATATCCGATCTTAAGGCCCGCCTTAATTCCCCAGAGGTTTTTTCATCGAGCGGACGTCTGATAACCGGGATTCTATCCCATGAAAAAAACAAATCCCCCATGGCTCACAAGGGAGAAGACTTTAATCGCAAGGCAGAAAAATATTACATTGAAACCCTGCGTAAAAAACACATGGAACAGGGGATCAATCTTGTTCAGGAATCCTTCAGCCGTCTGGATCTCTGGGCTGGATCCCGTGATCCAGCCTGCCGGGAGGCCATTAACAATATTCTTGACGGCGAAGATCTCATGAATTTCATCACATCCGTCAAAACGCCTTTTTTAGAAGAGACCATGTCCATGGAACAGCTCAAAAAATTAATTCACCTTATCATTTTATACGTGGACAGGGAAACCCGGACCTGCAGACCCCATGTATAACCGCCACGGGCGGACCGTATTCTGACCTTGGTCCGCCCGCAACGAAGCATGAAAGAAGGTTAGCCTTCTCTACTCTTTCATATAAACCCACATGGTAGTAAGCACCTGCCACAACGAAGATAGAAAATGGCA